>DATNLY010000071.1:0-2839 GCA_035602635.1 Opitutaceae bacterium
CGCGCGGCCTCCTTGAGGGCCAGGTTCATCGCCGAGAAGTCCCGGACGTTCTGGAACGAGCCGAGCGTGTCGGGATCGTGGCTCACGAGGAGGAGGGCGGCGCCGTTCTCAGCGCAGGCGTCCCGGATGAGCCTGAGCGCCTCCCGGGCGTTCCCGCGGTCGAGGTTTCCGGTCGGCTCGTCCGCGAGCACGAGGGCGGGCCGCTTCGCGAGCGCGCGGGCCACGGCCACGCGCTGCTGCTGGCCCGTTGAGAGCTGCCTCGGGAAATGGCCCAGCCTGTGGGACAGGCCCACGCGGTCCAGGAGGGCCCGGGCTCGCGCCTCGTCCACCCGGCCCCCGAACGCCATTCCCAGGAGGACGTTCTCGAGGCAGGTGTAGCCCTGCAGGAGGTTGAAGGTCTGGAAGATGTAGCCGATGCTCGACGCGCGCAGCCGGTCGCGCCGGTGCTCGCCCAGCGCCGCCATGTCGAGCTCGCCGATCCGAATCGAGCCCGTATCCGGGGAGAGAATGCCCGCGATCAGGTTCAGGAATGTCGTCTTGCCGGAGCCGCTTTCCCCGCGCAGGGCCGCGCTCTCACCGGCGCCCAGGGAGAACTCGGGGACGTCGATGATCATCCTGACCCCCCCGTCCGGGACCGGGAACGACTTGGTCAATCCGCTAAGTCGGAGCAGGATGCGTCCGGCGTTCATGGATTTGCGCCCCCCGGCGGGTGAGCCGCGGCCGCGCGGGGCGATCCGCGTCTGGCTGGGCGGTCCGGTGGCGAATGCAGGGCCATCTTCCGGACCATACCCCGCTTTCGGCGCGGAGTCCAGATTGCCCGGTCGCACGGCTTTCCGGGGTTAATCTTTATTTAATGCGATGGGCCGCCGTTTTTGCTAACAGAGTGGCCCCGCCTGCCCTAGGATGCCGGCCGTGTCCGAGACCTCGGCATTCGACCGTGCGCTTCTGTCCTCGTCGCGCCCCCAGCGGGACGTTCCGCGCGGCGCGCCGACTCTTGCCGACCTGGACTGCTGCCGCAACCACCCCGGCCACGAGGGACTCGCGCCCGCGGTCGAGCCCGATCTTCCCGACGGCGAGGTGATAGACGGCAGGTTCGTCATCCGCGAGGCCGTGGGACGCAGCGAGATGTCCACGGTATACCGGGCCGAGGACCGGTCCGACTCGGGCCGCAGCGTTGCGATCAAGGTCCCGCTTGTGAAGACCGAGAGCGACCCGGTCCTGTACGGGCGCTTCCACAGGGAGGAGATGATCGGCGTGGCGCTCTCGCATCCCAGCCTCCTCAGGTTCATCGCGGTGCCCGGCCAGAAGGAGCGCTCCTACATCGCGATGGAGTACCTGGACGGCTGCACGCTGGCCTACATCCTGCACCTGACGCGGCCGCTTCCCGAGCGCGATTCGCTCAGGATCACGGGCGTCGTCTGCGCGGCGCTGGAGTACCTGCACGGCCGCGGCTTCATCCACCGCGACCTGAAGCCGTCGAACATCATGATCTGCAGGGACGGCACCCTTCGGGTCATGGACTACGGGCTTGCCGAGGAGCTGAAGGCCCGCCGCGGGATACTGGACTCGATGACCCCCCTCTTCGGCACGCCCGAGTACATGGCCCCGGAGCAGGTGCGCAACAAGAGGAACACCGAGCGCACCGACATCTACAGCCTGGGGGTCGTCCTGTACCAGATGCTGACGGGGGTCCTTCCCTTCGCCGGCGCGGAGCCCTGGGTTTCCGCGCAGATGCGCGTGACGGGGGATCCCGCGGCGCCACGGGAGGTGAATTCCAGGATATCCGCGCAGGCCGAGGAGATCGTGCTCCATGCGATGAGGCGCAGGCCCTCCGAGCGCTACCCGAGCGCGGCGGCGTTCCACGCCGAGGTCGACGCCCCGGAGAGGGTGCACGTCACCGGCCTAAGCGGGCGCCTCAAGGCGCCGACCTTCCGGCTGAGCCTCGAGGGAACGCCCATCCTCTCGGGCGTCCTGATCGGGGTCGGGATCCTCCTCGCCGCCGTCGCGGTCGTGTACTTCGCGATGCACGGCGCCGGGGCCCACCACCACGCGGCCTCCGCGGCGGGAGGGTAGGGGCCGTCCGCGGGGAGCGCTGGCAATTCCGGCGCAACGGGGCAGACTGGGGCATGGTTCCATTCTCAATCCTGGACCTTGCTCCGATCGTGGAGGGGGGCACCGCCGCCGAGGCGCTCGCGCGCACGCTTGACCTGGCCCGGCATGCGGAGCGCTGGGGATACCGGCGCTACTGGATCGCCGAGCACCACAACATGCCGGGCATCGCGAGCGCGGCCACGGCCGTCGTGATCGCCCATGTCGCCGCGGGCACGTCGACCATCCGGGTGGGGTCCGGGGGCGTGATGCTGCCCAATCACGCGCCTCTTGCGGTCGCCGAGCAGTTCGGGACGCTTGAATCCCTCTTTCCGGGACGCATCGACCTCGGGCTTGGGCGCGCCCCAGGCACGGACCAGGCGGCGGCGCGCGCGCTGCGACGGGGACAGGCCGACTCGGCCGAGACCTTCCCGCAGGACCTGGTGGAACTTCAGGCCTATTTCCGGCCGGCTGCGCCCGGGCAGGCCCTGCGCGCGGTGCCCGGCGCGGGCCTGTCCGTCCCGATCTGGCTCCTCGGATCCAGCCTCTTCAGCGCCCAGCTTGCGGCCGCGCTTGGCCTTCCGTTCGCCTTCGCGTCCCATTTCGCCCCGGACCTACTCAGCGAGGCCCTGGACCTCTACCGGCGCGAGTTCCGGCCGTTCGCCTCGCTAAGGAAATCCTACGCCATGGCCGCGGTGGCCGTCTTCGCGGCCGACTCCGACCTGAAGGCTTCGCGTCTGTTCACTTCGCT
>DATNLY010000082.1:0-6034 GCA_035602635.1 Opitutaceae bacterium
GATCGGGCCGGGTCATGCCGTAAAGGTCTTTGCGCTGGGAGTCCAATCGGGGGAATTGAGCGCGGCAGCGCAGGGAGGCGCAAGGTGGATTGCCTTTCAGCCCCCCCGGCGGCAGGCTTCATGACATGGGCCTTGTCGGAAGATTCCTGCAGTGCTTCATCCCGCTCTTCGTGACGATCGACCCTGTCGGGCTCGCGGCGATCTTCCTCGCGCTCAGCCGGGGCGTGCCGGTCGAGAAGCGGAGGCGGATCGCCAACCAGGCGACGTGGACGGGAGGCATTGTCGCCCTCTTCTTCCTCATCCTTGGCCGGAGCATCTTCATCGCGATAGGCATAGGCGAGGGAGACTTCCAGATCGCGGGCGGCCTCATCCTCTTCATCCTCGCCTCCCGCGAGCTGATCCAGAACCCGTCCCAGGAGAGGAGCAACCTTCCGGACGATTTCGGGGTAGTTCCCCTCGGAATGCCGCTGATCGCCGGGCCCGCGACCATCACGACGCTCCTCGTCATCTCGCAGTCGGTAGGCTACGCGATGACGCTCGTCGCGCTCGCCGTGAACCTGGCGCTTGTAGCGCTGGCATTTGCGCAAAGCGAGAGGCTGGAGAGCCTGGTCGGCCAGACGGGCCTGCGCGCGGTCTCGAAGATAATCGCGCTTCTCCTGGCCGCGATCGCGGTCCACATCGTGCGCCGCGGCTTCATCGGGGGCTGACCGCCGGTCAGCCCTGGAAGCTCGTCAGCAGGTCGCAGTAGATCTTGGCCGCCGCGACCAGGTCCCGGACCCGCGCCCGCTCGTTCACCGCGTGGATGTCCTCCCCGCCGGGCCCGTAGCCGAGCGTCGGTATCCCGAGGTGGCTGGAGAAATAATGGATGTCGTTGAACCCGGTCGACACGTTGAAGGCGACCGGGCGGCGGCGGACCCGTCCCACGCTGGCGGCCATCGCCTTGAAGAAGGGGTGGCCCGGCCTCGTGAATGACGAGAAATTCTCCGACACCTTGGACACGGTGATCCTGCAGCCCGGAATCCGCCTCGCGGCCGCCGCGAGGAAGGCGCGCAGGTCGCGTTCGGCCGCCGCGTGGCTCTCGATTGGAAGGACCCTCCTGTCTATCGAGAACGAGGCATGTGCGGGCACCGTGTTGATCTTGGCCCCGGGTCCGCAGGAGAACACGCCCCCGACGTTGATCGTCGGGCGCATCGTCTTTCCCTCGGGTGTCACGAAGGACCGGCGCGCGATCCGCTTCGCGTAGCCGTCCAGCTCGAGGACGAGCGCGGCCATCTTCTCGAGGGCGTTCACGCCGTCGCCGGGCCTCGAGCCGTGGGCGGCGCGCCCGTGCACCGCGACCTCCATCCACAGGGTGCCGTTGTGTCCGCAGCACACCTCGTTGCCCTCCGCCCCCTCCATCACGATGGCAAAGTCCGGGCGGATGGGCGCCTCGTCGACAATCCAGCGGGCGCCGAGGAAGGAGTCGGTCTCCTCGTCGGCCGTGAACGACACCTCGACGTTCATCAGGGGCCGCCTTCGCGTGCTTCGGAGCGCGTCGAGGGCGGTCAGGAGGCATGCGATCGAGCCCTTCATGTCGGCTGTACCTCGGCCGTAGATCATTCCCTTTTCCACCACCCCGCTGAACGGATCGCCGTGCCGCCATATGCCGGAAACCGGCACGACATCGTAGTGCGCGTTGAAATGGATCGTCCTGCGCGCGCCGGGGACCGTGAGCTTGCCGAGCACGTTGTAGCGCGGGAATCCGTGCTGGGCCGCGGGCAGCGTGCGCCGAAGGAGCGGCCCGGGGATCGCGTACCGCCGAGCCGAAAGCCCGACCCGTCCAAGCTCCCGCGTGAGGTAGTCCGTGATGGCCCCGTAGTTCTCGCCGGGGGGGTTGACCGTGGCAAAACCCACCAGGCGCCGGAGGCGCCCGAGCAGGGCCTGGGCATTGCGGTCGATGAAAGCGGCGGGCCCGTCCATCGGGACAGCATCGCGGGACGGCCACGGGACGGGAAGCCGGAATGGCGTGCAAACAGGTGCCCAGGTGCCCATCTCTTTGTCCGTGAACGCGGAGGCGCGCCAAATAATTTCCAGGCTGGGGCTCAAACCCCTGCCCCGGGAGGGAGGTTTTTTCGCCCCCACCTGGACAAGCCCGCGGAAGGGGCCGGGAGGCCGCCCGATCGGCTCGGCGATACTCTTTCTCGTCACGGTGGCCGACTTTTCCGCGCTCCACCGCCTGGCGGCGGACGAGATATGGCACTTCCTTGCCGGCGATCCCGCGGAGCTTGTCCGACTGGGTCCGCGGGCGGGCACGGGCCGGGTGCTCGTGCTGGGATCGGACGTGGCCGCGCACCAGGTGCCCCAGGCCGTCGTCCCTGCCGGCGAATGGCAGGGCGCCAGGGTCAGGCCCCGCAAGGGCCCGGGCGCCCGGGGATGGGCGCTCTTCGGGTGCACGCTCGCCCCGGCATGGGATGAGCGGGAGTTCGAGCTCGGCCTTAGGGAGGATCTCATGGCCAAATATCCGAGGCACGGGGCGCTTGTCCGCAGGCTCACGCGCTGAGCGCCGCCGCCCGCCAGTTGCCTTTTGACAGGGGCGCCGCCGGGGGACAGCGTCCCGCTCGATGACCCTCGCCGACCAGAGGAAGGAATACTCGCTCGCGGGGCTTTCCGAGGCGGACGCGGCCCGCGACCCGTTCCGTCAGTTTGAGAAATGGTTCCAGGAGGCGGAGGCCGCCAAGATTCCGGAGCCGAATGCCGCGGTGCTGGCGACGGCGGCGAGGGACGGCCACCCCTCGGCCCGCCTGGTCCTGCTGAAGGGCGTCGACGGGAGGGGATTCGTGTTCTTCACGAACTACGACAGCCGGAAGGGGCGGGAGATCGAGGCCAACCCCCGCGCGGCCTACGTGTTCCCGTGGGTCGCGCTTGAGAGGCAGGTCATTGTCGAGGGAGCGGTGGCCAAGGTCGCCCGCGAGGAGAGCGAGGCCTATTTTAGGAGCCGCCCCAGGGCGAGCCAGCTGGCGGCATGGGCTTCGCCGCAGAGCTCGATCATAGCCGGCCGCGAGGCTCTCGACGAGGCGATGAAGGCGGTGGAGAGGAAATTCTTGGGGAAGGAGGCGCCGCTGCCGCCCAACTGGGGCGGCTTCCGGATCGTGCCCGACACCGTGGAGTTCTGGCAGGGGCGGCGAAGCCGCCTGCACGACAGGATCAGGTACCGGCGCGAGGGCGCGGGGTCATGGGTCATGGAGCGGCTGGCGCCCTGAGCGGATTATTGGGCGCGCGGACTGGATGATCTACCTGATCCGGCACGCCGATGCTGTCTCCGATGAGGTGAACCCCGCCCGGCCGCTGAGCGCAAAGGGCCGCGAGCAGGTGGCCAGGGTCTGCGCGATGCTCCATGGCCGGCCCGGATTCAGGCCAAGGGAGTTTTGGCACAGCCCCCTTGTGCGCTCCCGGGAGACCGCGGAACTGCTGGCGCAGGGACTGGGGCTTTCCGCTCCGCTTGTGCTGACGGCCGGGATCGCTCCGGACGACGACCCCGAGGCGATCGCGGCGATCCTTGCGACGGCGGCCGGTGACATTGCCGTCGTCGGACACGAGCCGCACCTTGGGGTCCTTTCCTCGATCATGGTCCACGGCAGGGACCGCGCCCCGATGTTCTTCCATTTCCCGAAGGCCGGCGTCCTCGCCCTTTCCCCGGAAGGGAAGCGGTGGCGCCCCGAATGGCTCGTGAGGCGGCCATGAACCTGGACATCCTGCCCGAGAGGACCGGGGGCGCCGCGGAGAACATGGCCGCCGACTTCCTGCTGCTGCAGCGCTATCCCCGCGAGAAGGCGGCGCGCTTCCGCCACTACGGATGGCGGGCGCCCGCATTCACGTTTGGGTACAGCCAGAAGATCGCATTTGTCCGCGAGCAGCTTCCCGTGGGCGAGACTTTCGATTTGTGCCGCAGGCCCACGGGGGGAGGCCTCGTGGACCACCGCGACGACTGGACGTACGCCGTGGTCATCCCCAGGGGGCACCCGCTGGAGGAGGCGCGGGCGACGCAGAGCTACCGCGCCATCCATGAAGCGCTCGCGGGGGCGCTCACCTCGGCGGGCGTTCCGGTCGAGCTCAAGGCCGCCCCGGATCCGCGACGGGGCGAGGAGCCAGGTGGCCCCGCGGGCGTGTGCTTTGAGCGCGCGGAGCTCTTCGACGTCGTCCGCGCGGGATCCGGCGCCAAGATCGCCGGGGGTGCGCAGAAGAGAAACAAGCGCGGCCTCCTGTTCCAGGGGTCTGTCTGGCGCCCGGCCGCCGGGGGGGATGCCGTGGACTGGGGCCGCCTCGGCAGGGATTTTGCCGGCCTGCTGGCGGCGGCGCTCCACGCGGATCCCACCACTTCGCCCTGGCCGGAATTCAATGAAGGCGAGCTTGAGGGCCTCGTGGAGCAGTATGGCTCCGCCGAGTGGATGGATTTCCGCTAGGACGCCTTCCCCTCGAGCGTGATAACGCACTCCAGGTGGCGGGTCTGGGGAAACAGGTCGAACGGCTGGACGGCGGTCACTGCGAATCCCGCCTCCAGGAACCCCCTAAGGTCGCGCATCTGGGTGGCGGGATCGCAGCTCACGTAGACGACTGCGCGTGGCCTGAAATCAAGCAGCTGCCTGAGGAAGGACTCGTCGCATCCCTTCCTGGGCGGGTCGATCACGACCGCCGTGTCCCGGCCCGGGAAATCAAGGCCCGCGAAGATTGAGGAGGCGTCCCCGGCGGTGAACACGGCGTTCGGTATCCCGTTCGCGGCCGCGTTCGCGCGGGCAAACCCGACCGACGACTCGCTCACCTCGACACCCGCCACGCGCTCAAAGGCGCCCGCCGCGGCAAGGGCGAACAGGCCGCTTCCGCAGTAGGCGTCCACGAGGAACCTCGCGCCGCTCAGGCGGGCCTGGTCGCGCACATAGCACGCAAATGCCGGCAGGATGAAGGGGTTGTTCTGGAAAAAATCGCGCGCGAGGAAGTCCAGGCGGAGCGTCTGCCCGGGCCCGAGCGGGACCTCCTCCGCCACCCTCTCCTCATGGTTGGTGACGACCCTGCCCCCCGCGTCGCGGAAAAGGAGGGTGGACCCCGTTTTCAGGGCGCCCTCGCCGGCCCGCCGCCGGATCTCCCCGCGGGCCGCCGTGAGCCGCTCGTTGATCGGCTCGGTCGCGATCTCGCACCGGGGCACGTCGACGATGTCGAAGCGCGTCCCCTGCCGAAGGAAGCCTATCGGGAGTTCGCGGTCCGGCCTTGGCGCGTTGAAGTGCGGGGTGATCTTAGAGCGGTAGCCGAACGGCCGCGGCGAGCCGATGACGGGGGATACCCCGAAAGTGATCCCAGCCATGTGCTCGAGCAGCTCGGCGACCTGCCGGCGCTTCCATTCGAGCTGCTCCCCGTAGGCCAGGTTCTGGTACTGGCAGCCGCCGCAAGCCCCGAAGAGGGCGCACTTGGGCTCGATCCGGTGGGGCGAGGGCGAGAGCACCTCGATCAGGTCCGCCTCCGAGTAGTTGGCGTGGTTCCGGAAGACACGCGCCCGAATGCGCTCGCCGGGGAGCGCGAAGGCCACCATCACGACCCACTTGGGGCTGGCGTCCGTCCCTTCCAGCGCGACGCGGCCCAGCCCCAAGCCCAGGTTGGTCAGGGTCGTGACGGTGAGCTCGACCTCGTGGTGGTAGGGGAACGGCCTCTCGTTGAATTTTTTCTTTTTGGACACCGGGGGAAACAACAAGTCAAATAGGGCGATGGCCGTCGAGATTATCACCAGCCTAAAGAATCCTCGCCTCAAGCGGCTCGTGCGGCTGCGCGACCGTCGCCAGAGGGACAAGGAGCGGGCTTTCCTTGTCGAGGGCTACCGCGAGGTGAGGCGGGCCCTGGAGAAGAAGGTGGCCCTGGACGAGCTGTACTACTGCCCGGGCTGGTTTCTCGGGGAAAACGAGCCCGCCCTCCTCGGTGACGCGAAGGCCGCTGGGGCGGAGCTCTTCGAGCTGTCCAAGGATGCGTTCGCCAAGGTCGCCTACAGGGAGCGGCCGGACGGCATCCTGGCGGT
>DATNLY010000107.1:0-4074 GCA_035602635.1 Opitutaceae bacterium
CCTTGAGCCGGCGCCAGCGCTCAAGGCGCTCGGCGATGGCCGACTCGGCGCCCACGGGCTTGGGGGAATAGAGGCGAACCGGGCGCTCAAGATAGTCCTGGCCGGAGACCGCCTCCGGGAAATCGTGGGAATAGGCGTAGCCCTTCCCCTGGCCCATCCGCTTGTTCGCCTGGCCGCTCTTGTCCCGGAGATGGGCCGGAACCGACTGCACGGGGGATTCGCTCAGGGCGCGCCGGGCCTCCCCCAGGGCGAGCGTCGCCGAGTTGCTCTTGGGGGCCGTCGCGATGTAGAGGGTGGCGTGCGCGAGGGTCAGCTCGGCCTCGGGGAGCCCGACAAACTCGACGGCGTGGTGGGCGGCGACCGCCAGGGGCAGCGCGTTCGGGTCGGCGAGGCCGACGTCCTCGCTTGCAAGGATCACGAGACGGCGCGCGACGAAGCGGGGGTCCTCCCCGCCCGCGAGCATCTTCGCGAGCCAGTACATCGCGGCGTCCGGGTCTCCCCCGCGGCAGCTCTTGATGAACGCCGAGATGGTGTCGTAGTGCTCGTCCTCACCTGCGTCGTAGCGGATCCGGCGCTCGCGCGCGAACACCGCGAGGTCCTCCGCCTCGATCGCCGAAGGGGCGCCCTTGCCCAGCGCGATCACCTCGAGCGCGTTCAGGGCGCGCCGGAGGTCGCCGTCGCAGAACAACGCGAGTTCCGAGAGGATCCTGGGGGACGCCGTCACCCCGAGGGCGCCGAGGCCGCGCTCCGCGTCGGCCAGCGCCCGGGCAAGGACCCCCGCGACGGCCTCCGTCGACAGGGGCTCGAGGCGGAACAGGTGGCTGCGGGAAAGGAGCGGCGGGATGATGTAGAAGCCGGGATTGTGCGTCGTCGCGCCGATCAGGCGGACGGCGCCCTGCTCGACGTCCGGGAGCAGGAGGTCCTGCTGCGTCTTGTTGAACCTGTGCAGCTCGTCGATGAAGAGGATGGTCCTGGCCCCGGGAGCGCGCCGCGCCGCGGACAGGACGTCGCGCAGCTCGGCGGCGTTGGACATGACCGCGTTGACCCGGATGAACCGGCTGCGCGTCTCCCTGGCGATCGCCTCGGCGATGCTCGTCTTTCCCGTGCCGGGCGGCCCGTAGAAGAGGAGCGATCCGAACTGGTTCTGGGCGACGAGGCGGGCAAGCAGGCTGCCCGGGCCGAGGATGTGGTCCTGGCCCACGACCTCGCGGAGCAGGCGCGGCCTCATCCGGACCGCAAGGGGCCGGCCCGCGGCGCCGGGCTCCGGGGCTGTCGGCTCGGGCTCGCTGAAAAGCTCGCTTTGGTCCACGGGGCTCATGTCGGTGTCGGCGCTCGGCCAATCTCCGCCCATTGCGCCCCGATGAGAAGCCATTTTCTGCGTGTCATTCGCCCAGCGATCGGCGACCATGGCGTCCACGGATGAAAAGCTCGTATGAACTGGCGATGGAGCGCCTCTCGAAGTCGGATCCCCGGTCCTCGCCGGCCCTGACCCCAGCGCAGCGGGCGAGCCTGGCCGAGATCGACCGCGTCTTCACGGGCAAGATCGCGGAGCGCGAGATATTCCTCAAGCAGCGGCTGGAACAGGCCCTCGCCGGCAAGGACCCGGATGAGGTCGACAAGATCCGCAAGCAGATCGCATCCGAGAGGGCCCGGCTCGAGGAGGAGAGGGACGCCGAGAAGGACCGGGTCCGCAGCGGGAAGGCGTGAGCCCCCGCGGGGGTGCGGACGTCACTCGCTGAAGTTGAAGTCGGCGTACACCGGCAGGTGGTCGGACGCCGTCGAGTTCTCCACGGAGTACTTGGAGCACTTGAGCCCCGAGTTGTAGAAGATGTGGTCGAGCACGAACGGCCTCCGGTGCCATGTGGGGACCTTGTACTGCACCGTGGCGTAGCCGAATTCCGCGAACTGCTCCACCAGCGATGAGTGCTGGCTCACGTTGAAGTCGCCGCCGAGGATGGTCGGGATGTCCGACTCCGCGAGGCGGTCGGCGACGAGGTCCCGCTGCCATGGGAACATCGTGCTGCTTGAGCCGAGCATGAAGAACGCGAGCAGGTGCACGTTGTAGAACTGCACCTCCCTGCCCTTTACCACCGTCTTCGCCCCGATCATCAGGCGGTCGGTGGGGGTCGTCTTCCTTCCCATGAACTCGAACTCGATCGCGGGCGAAGGCACGTCGATGCGCGCCTTCTCGATCAGCGGGGTCCTTGAGAGTATCGCCAGACCGATCCCGAAGGGCAGCTCGCGCGGGTCGGCCTTGGGATAGGAGAACCAGCCGTCGTAATCCGAAAGCGCCTCCCTTATCCGAGTGTAATTCGGGGGAGGCTCGACCTGGACGCCCCCGGGCTGGGCGTGCTCGACTTCCTGCAGGAGGATGACGTCCGGGTTGTGCCTTCGTATCTCCGCAATCGTCGCCTCGACGTCCATGGGGGCAGTGTCCGGCGACGTGGCGTCCCAGCCCATGCCGAACTGCATGTTGAATTGAAGAACCCGGAACATGCTAATCGCCGCAGGCTGCTTGCTTGGGTGGGAATGCCGGCCATCTCATAATCATCAAAAAAATCAGCGTAATTCGTGGCTTCGCCAGCGGATTGCAGCAACCTTTAATTCGGTGTGCACGGCATTTTGACCGATTATTCGGGCTCGGCCGTGCCCTCGACGACCCACGGGCGCGCCTCCGGCACCTGTTCCAGGAACGCTCCCAGCGCGGCACCAAGATGCTCGGCGTACCGGAAGTGGGCGCCCATCCCGGTCCGGAGCTCCGCCTCGTAGATGAACTTGTCCGCGTGGGTCCCGTGCTCGAAGGGCGTCTGCGCGCCCAGGAGGAGGGAGTACACGTAGGAGGGCGACCCGCGCCTCATCAGCTCCCGGGTGAGTTCCAGCTGGTCTCCCAGCAGCGGCCCGTGCCCGGAATGGGCTATCTCGGGCGGCAGGTAGAATCCCGCCTGGATGAGGGGGGTCGACCGGTTGCCCGTCCGGTGGCGGTTCAGGTCGCGCAGCTCGGCAATCGCCATGTTGTTCCATGCGAATGTCACCCGCATCCTGCGGGTGGCCTGTCCCTGCTGCCCGTAGCGGTTGGCCCTGTGCCTGAGGGACTCGGCAACGGGCTGGCTTTGCGCAAACCAGGGCGGCGCCTCCCGGTCCACCCTGACCCAGACCTCGTCGGCGAGAGGCGCCGCGCTCAGCCGCTCAAGGCCCATCGCGAGCGAGGCCAGGAGCTCCTGGCGCGCCTGCTCCTCGTGCGATTTCTCGGAATAGCTGTGCCTCATCAGCCTCGGGGACTGCTTTAGCAGCTCGTCCCGGATCAGCGCCGCCGCGGCGCGCGCCTCCGGCTGGGGGAGCGAGTCCAGGTTCTTCACGGTCAGCGCCCACATGCGCGACGTCTGGACAAGCCCGACGTTGGTGCGTGTCGCGAACGGGATGAAATAGCGCGCGCGGTCCAGGGCGTAATTCTTCCTTATCCGGGCAACGACGGCCGGCTTGGCGTCCTTCGGGCACCGGACCCGCCCGGGATCGGCGACCGCCAGCGCGTCCAGGCGCTCGTACTCGGCCCTGTACGCGGCAAACGAGCGCGAGAGGACGTCGCGCCACCGCCCCGCAAGGTCGTCCGGGATCCCGAGCTCATCCGCGCCCGGGATGTTCGACGGGTCCATCGCGATGTAGCGCGTGCTCGACTCCTGGCCGTCGGCCATCTGCGCGATCTCGAAGAGCTTGTAGGCGAGGAACATCGAGACCCCGTCGAGCGCCACGGCAAGTCCGCCCGTCAGCCCGCCGATGGACGCATGCCCGTAGTCCACGAACTTGAGGATGCGGTCTATCGACGCGTCGGGGTTCGAGACGTCGACCTTCGCGAGGATGGCCCCGATCCCCTCCGTGCTGCGGGAGTAGCGGGCAAGCACCGATGCCAGAAGCTCGGGCGTGACCCTGGGGACATCCGCGGCGCTTGGCGGCGGGACAACGGCGAGGCCTGTGATCTTCATCATGTGGCGGGATCAGGCGGCGTCGTATTGTATTCGCCAGGTCGGGAGGGCCCGCATCCTAGCGGCCCGACATCAGGATCCCGAGCTCATCCGCGCC
>DATNLY010000111.1:0-2612 GCA_035602635.1 Opitutaceae bacterium
GGCCTATTCCGCCCACTGGGGCGAGACAGACGACCCAGCGGGAAAGCTGGCCTGCCACTCGACCTCCCCGGCCATCCGGCGCCTCGGCCCCGCGTTCCTGACCGAGTTCATCGGCACGGCCGCGCTTCTCTTCGGCGTGCTTTCCCTGGGGCACGTCTCGGCGGGCGCCGCCACGGGCCAGGAGGCCTGGGCCGCCGCGGTGGGCACATGGTTTGGGCCGGCCCTCGTGGGCCTTCTCGTGTTCGCCCTTGGACTGTCGCTCGGGGGGCCCACCGGATACGCCATCAACCCGGCGCGCGACCTCGGCCCGCGCCTTGCCCATGCGGTCCTGCCGATCCCGGGGAAGGGGCCCTCGGACTGGGGTTATGCCTGGATACCAATCGTGGCGCCGCTGTGCGGCGGCGTGGCCGGGGCGTTCCTCTATAAGCTGCTGGGATTCTGACCGCCGGGCGGCAATCCTCCATGAGCAAGGCCCGCTATATTCTCGCCCTCGACCAGGGAACGACGAGCTCCCGGGCGATCGTCTTTGACCACGGCGGGTCCGCGGTCGCGGTCGCGCAGAAGGAGTTCGCGCAGATCTACCCGCAGCCGGGCTGGGTCGAGCACAACGCCCTCGAGATATGGGCCACCCAGTCCGCGATGGCCGCCGAGGCGCTCGCGAAGGCCAATATCACCGGAGAGGCCCTGGCGGCCGTCGGCGTCACGAACCAGCGCGAGACCACGGTCGTGTGGGAGCGAGCCACCGGCCGGCCGATCTACAACGCGATCGTGTGGCAGGACAGGCGCACGGCGGACGAGTGCTCGCGCCTTAAGCGTGAGGGGGCGGAGCCGGGCGTCTCCATGAAGACCGGGTTGCGGCTCGACCCCTATTTCTCGGGCACGAAGGTGGCCTGGATCCTCGATCACGTGCCGGGCGCCCGTGTCCAGGCCGAGGCGGGCAAGCTCTGCTTCGGCACGGTGGACAGCTGGCTCATCTGGCACCTGACCGGGGGAAGGGTCCACGCCACCGACGCGACCAACGCCTCCCGCACGCTTCTTTGCAACATCCACAGCGGGGACTGGGACGACGAGTTGCTGGGCCTCCTCCGCGTTCCGCGCGCGATCCTGCCGGAGATCCGCTCCTCCTCCGAGGTGTACGGGCAGGTGAGTACGCCAACCGAGCTGGGCGGCGTCCCGATCGCGGGGATTGCGGGCGACCAGCAGGCAGCGCTCTTCGGCCAGGCCTGCTTCCGGCCGGGCATGGTCAAGAACACCTATGGGACCGGCTGCTTCATGCTCATGCAGACGGGCGCGAAGGCCGTTCCCTCGAGGCACAACCTCCTGACGACCGTGGCCTGGCGCATCGGCGGAACGACCGAGTACGCCCTGGAGGGGTCCGTCTTCATCGCCGGGGCGGCAATCCAGTGGCTGCGCGACGAGCTCCGGCTGGTGCGCTCGGCGGCGGAGCTGGACGAGCTTGCGGCCTCCGTGCCCGACACGGGCGGCGTCTTCCTGGTCCCCGCCTTCGCCGGCCTCGGCGCCCCGCACTGGGACCCCTACGCCCGGGGGGCCATTCTCGGGCTGACCCGGGGGACGGGCCGGGCCCAGCTTTGCCGCGCGGTCCTGGAGGCGATCGCCTTCCAGTCGGCCGACCTTGTGGCCTGCATGGAGAATGACTCCGGGCTGGCGCTCCAGGAGCTTCGGGTTGACGGCGGCGCCGCGCGAAGCAAACCGCTCCTCCAGTTCCAGGCTGACCTGCTGGGCGTGCCCGTCATCCGGCCGAGGAACATCGAGACGACCGCCGCGGGCGCGGCATACCTGGCGGGGCTCGCGGTTGGCTTCTGGGCGAGCCGCGACGAGATCGCGGGCAACTGGGCGGTGGAGGCAACCTACATGGCCTCGCGCACCCCGGAATCGGTTGCGAAGCTGCGGCGGGGCTGGGAGCGCGCCCTGGAGCGGGCCAAGAACTGGGAGAGTCCGGCTTGAACCGCGCCACCTGCGCCGGGCAACTGCGTTCGGGCGGCGAGCCGTTTGACGTGCTCGTCATCGGGGGCGGCGCGACGGGCCTGGGCGCCGCGGTGGACGCGGCGGCGCGCGGGCACCGCGTCGCGCTGGTCGAGCGGTCCGACTTTGCGAAGGGAACCTCGAGCCGGTCGACAAAGCTGGTCCACGGCGGCGTGCGCTACCTGCGCCAGGGAAACATCTCCCTCGTGCTGGAGGCGCTGCGCGAGCGGGGGCACCTGGCGAGCAACGCGCCCCACCTCGTCCACGACCTGGCGTTCGTCATCCCCAACTACAGCTGGTGGGAAGGCCCGTTTTACGGCGTCGGGATGAAGGTGTACGACCAGATGGCGGGACGCCTCGGGCTCAACCCCTCCCGGATCCTCAGCCTCGAGGAGACGATGCGGCTGATTCCCACAATCGAGACCGACCAGCTGCGGGGAGGGGTGGTCTATCACGACGGCCAGTTTGACGACGCCCGGCTTGCGGTGAACCTCGCGCAAACCGCGGTGACCCTGGGGGCCGCTGTCCTCAATTACTGCGAGGCGACGGGATTCATCAAGGAGGCCGGCGCCGTGGCCGGGGCCGAGGTGAGGGACCTCGAGACCGGGGCCGAGTTTGCGATCCGCGCC
>DATNLY010000127.1:0-2794 GCA_035602635.1 Opitutaceae bacterium
CGAACTCGGCTCCGAACTGGCCCGGCCGGATGTCCCGGTGCTTGGCGGCTGCAACCAGGGACTGCGCCGCCTGCTGGCCGAGGGCCTCATCCTTGGTCACGTAGGCCGCGTAGGCCATGGGATTGCCCGGCGTGTGGGCGGCGTAATAATGCCATACCGTCCAGAACGCGGGATGGTCGACGACCAGCTCCATCTCCGACATGATCTCGGTGGTGCCGAACAGGAGGTCGAAGCCCGTCGGGCCGCCGACGTTCCCGTCCCGCCCGCCGTTCCTTGGCGCCGCGTTGGGCGCCGCGTTGGGCGCGGGATTGGGAGCACCGGGTTCGCCTTCCGCGCCGAAGACCATCCGTGGGGGCTTGCCCATGAACCTGCCGGTGGCCGGGTCGTAGGCGCCGGCACCCAGCAGCTCCCCGGGCTTGGCGGCCAGGGCGAGCTGGGTGTCCATGCCCGCCTTTATCCTGGCCAGCCACTGCGGGTCGAGGGTGCGCTCGTATTCCGTGAGCCAGTTGGCGCAGTAGCCCGCCCAGTCCGTGCCGAACGAGGCGGTCGTGAACTCGCCGCGGTTGTCGGGATGGATCGGGTCGGTGCGTTTCACCTCGGCGTAGGTCCTGTCCGCCGTGAGCTGCTCCCGCATGAGGTCGCCGACGCGCTCGTCCGTCGACAGGAAGTAGTAGAACCTCTTCAGGCCCGACTGGCTGATGCGGGGCTGCTTGGCGCCGTCGCCCCAGTGGTTGACGTTGTGGCGCGATCCGAGCGGCGCAAACCGCCCCAGGTGGTGAACGTCCACCTCGCTCGTCGAGCGGGTCATGGCCTCGGCGAGCCGGAACAGGTCCGCCCGGCCCGTCCGCAGGAAGCTGTACCAGAGCCAGTAGTCCGGCAGCAGCTCCGTGTTGTTCCAGGCCTGTCCCCCGATGTCGTAGCGCCATTCGTGGCGGACCTCGTCGTACATCCGCCCGACGTCGCCGTAGTCCCAGAGGCCGTACCACGAGCGCTGGTCCACCTGGTCGCGGTAGTAGTCGACCGCGACCTCAAGCTGGTCCTCGAGCGCCCGGCGGGTGGCGCCGGACCTGTCCGGCAGGCTCCAGAAGCCGAAGGCCCTCTGGTCGTGGTAATACTGGGGGGTGCAGGCGAGCATCGCCGGCTCCGCGCCGGCCCGGGCCATCCTCACCAGCTCCGCGTTGGCGGGCACGCTTGCGCACGCCCAGAGCGTCAGCTCGCTCGTGTTCGCCACGCCGAGCGGCGAATCCCAGCCCGCCTTCCAGTCCTCGTAGGCCATCTCCAGGCCGTGGCCCCTGATGTCGTAGTGGCGCATGTCCATCGCCGGGACGTCCGGCGACCAGAGCCAGACGCGAAGCTCGCCCAGGGGCGTGGTGGCGCCGTGGATCTCGAACGCCGCAGGGTTCTTCTGCCAGAACTTCCTCACGTCGACGGCGATTCCGCCGTCCACGTCGCCCAGGAATGCGATTCCCATCGCGCGCTTTCCCTCGGCGGCGCGAAGCCACGAGCTCGCTGACTGGGTGCGCTTCTCGATCAAGAATCCATTCGCGTTCGCCTGGGTGAGCTTGAAGTCGTCCCAGTCCGCGATCTCCCGGATGTACTGCTGCTGGAGCTTTGTGTACTGGTCCGTGTTGGGGATCCTCAGGCCGGCCACCTGGTCGGGGAAGACCGAGCGCTTGCCGCCCGCCGGCATCTCGCGGCGGCCCACCAGCGGCTCGACCGGCTCGGCCCACATCCCGTCGTCGCCGCCGAAACGGACATGCCGGTTGATGACCTCCTCGCGCAGCGGCACGGAGAGTGAGAGCGCCAGGCCCTTGATGAAGTCCCTCTGGCCGTCGCTGTCGAAGGTGAAGGAGTGGACGATCCGGACGGAGTCCAGCCCGGCGCTGAAGTAGAGGCGCACGACGAAGGGCAGCCACGCCCGGTCGGACGATGCCGACTTGTGGTCGCCCTCGATCTTCACGACCGCGCGGACGGGGCCCGCCTGCTCGAGCGTGACGGACCTGACCCGGCTGACGAATTCCTCCTCGCGGACCGTCCCGGCGCCCTCGGGGTCCGGGCCGTCCTGAAGGAGGCATATGAGCCTTCCGTCCTGGGCGATCTTGCGGTCGCCGATCCAGATCGACCCGATGAGGCTCGACCCCTGCCTGGGCAGCACCACGCGGATGGCCCCGGTGTCAATCGTGACGGACTTGTCGTCCTGCGAGCACGCGATCGCCGTGGCCGGGGCCACCGCCGCGCCGACGCCCAGCTGGAGCGGGCCGGCCATGTCCGGGGTCGCCACGATGGATTGGCCGCTCCACATGACGGACCCGTCCGGCCAGTACGCCATCGGCCAGACCTGGGCGGGGACGACCTGGCCGGAGGCGGTCCTCAGCACCACCGAGTCGCCCTTCTGGACCGCGCCCCTCGGCCAGGGCACGCCCCAGCTCACGCTCTGCGGCACCGCGGGCGGCTTGCCGTCGAGCCAGTTGAGGGTCACCGACCCCGCCGTCTGGGCCTGGGCCGGGAAGGCAAGCACGGCGAGTGCGATGAGCGCGCACGCCCGTGCCGCGGAGGCGGCCGGGGATATGCCCGCCGCGATGGGGCTCCTCTTCACATTCGGATTCATGGTCCCTTTCCCTCCTGGTTTTCAGGCAGTTTGTCCTGAGCAATGACGTCGACCGGGGTCAGGACAACGGGGCCCAGGAGGCCGGAATCGCGGATGGGCCAGCTGGAGGCGTCAAGGGGCCGGTAGTTCTTCCCGACAAAGTTGATTTCATAGAAGCTCCTCCAGTTCACATGGCGTATGTCCAGG
>DATNLY010000132.1:0-7642 GCA_035602635.1 Opitutaceae bacterium
TCAGAATAACCTTCCCCCTCCCCTTTCAAAAGGCTCCCCATGAAAAAATGGCTCTTTGTCATCTCCCCGGCGTCCATGCTGGCGGTGTTTCTTTTGTTCTACTACGCCGACCGGGCCAAGAGCGAGGCGCGCGAGCAGGCCCACCAGGTGGAGCTCGCAAAGCAGAAGGCCGACGCCGACGAGAAGAAGAGGATCGCCGAGGCCAAGGCCAAGGAGGACGCCCAGCGCCGCAACGAAGAGAGGATCGCCGAGACGGCGCGGGTCGCCAAGGAGAAGCAGGACAAGTACGACGCGGAGATGGCGCGGATCAAGGCGAACACCGACAAGTCGAACGCCACCGCCGAGAAGTTCTCCAAGGAGATCTCGGACCTCTCGATCCAGCTCGACGACCTCCACAAGAGGAAGGACGCCCTCACCCGCGAGACCTTTGACCTGGCCAAGAAGGTCCAGCAGGCGGCAGTGGAGCGCCACAATGCGGACATGGACATCCAGCGGATGGTCGATATGATCTCGACGAGGGCGGACCAGAGCAGCATGGCCAAGATGCCGCCCACGCCGCCTCCGGCTCCGAGCAGCTGACCGGGGCGCGCACATTTTCGAGCGCGGGCGGGAGCGCAGGTGCACAGCCCGCCCAAAGTCTGGAGATGCAAGGCGCTTCCGCGTAAGCAGTTGCGATTTAGGGTGCCTCGTGCGGTCCCAATATGTCGTGCGGCCCGCGGCATTTCCGTCCACTGTCCCGTGCCACCGGGAGCATCGCTTGGGTGACCCGGCCATCCGCCCCACGAGAGTCCCTGCCACCCCAGCCGCTGCGGGATTTCGCCTTCTCACTCCCCACAGGTCCCCACGCCCATGACCCCAATCAAGCTTCGCCACGCGGCGGCCCTGGCCGCGCTCGCCTGCCAGTCCCTTTTCGCCGCCTCCCCGGAGACCCGGTTCACCCTCCACGCGGACCAGCCCGGCCCCGTGATCAACAGGAACATCTACGGCCAGTTCTCCGAGCACCTCGGCCACTGCATCTATGGGGGGATCTGGGTCGGGCCGGACTCTCCCATCCCGAACACCCGGGGCTACAGCAACGCCGTGCTCGCCGCCCTGAGGGACCTCCATGTCCCCATCCTGCGCTGGCCCGGCGGCTGCTTCGCCGACGAGTACCACTGGAGAAACGGCATAGGCCCCCGCGAAAGCCGCCCCTCGATGTTCAACTCGCACTGGGGCGGGGTCGTCGAGGACAACCATTTCGGCACCCATGAATTTCTCGACCTGTGCGAGATGCTCGGCATCGAGCCCTACGTCTGCGTCAATGTCGGGAGCGGCGAGGTGCGCGAGGCCATGGAGTGGGTCGAGTACATGACCTCCGACTCCGACTCCCCCATGGCGAACCTGAGGCGCGCGAACGGCCGCGACAAGCCGTGGAAGGTGCACTACATCGCCGTGGGCAACGAGAGCTGGGGGTGCGGCGGCTCGATGAGGCCCGAGTTCTACGCCGACAATTTCCGCCGGTACAACACCTTCATAAAGAACTACGACCGGGGCCCGCAGAACCGGATCTACCGGGTCGCGTGCGGCCCCAGCGAGGACGACTACGAGTGGACGGACACCCTGATGAGGCTTGCGGGGCGCCAGATGGACGGCCTCTCGCTGCATTACTACACTATCCCGTCCGGGAGCTGGAGGAGCAAGGGGTCCGCGACGCAGTTCGGGAAGGACGAGTACTTCAGGACGCTCGCCAACACGCTGCGCATGGAGGACCTGATCACCCGGCACTCCGCCATCATGGACAAGTACGACCCCAAGAAGCGGGTCGGCCTCGCCGTCGACGAGTGGGGAATCTGGACCGACGTGGAGCCCGGCACGAACCCGGGCTTCCTCTACCAGCAGAACTCGCTCCGGGACGCCCTGGTCGCGGCGGTGAACCTCCACATATTCCAGGCGCACGCCGACAGGGTCGTCATGGCCAACATAGCCCAGATGGTGAACGTGCTCCAGGCGATGATCCTCACGGAGGGCGACAAGATCGTCCTGACGCCCACCTACCACATCTTTGAGATGATGAGCGTCCACCAGGGGGCGACGTCCCTTCCCCTTGACGTCGAGACCCCGAATCTGCCCCAGGCCCCAGGCAAGATTCCCACGGTGAGCGCGTCGGCCTCGAGGGACGCGCAGGGAAGGATTCACCTCTCGCTCGTAAACCTGGATCCCGACAGTCCCGCCGCGGTGGAGTGCTCGGTCGTCGGCGCCGCGCCCGGCAAGGTCAGCGGCCGCGTGCTCACGGCCCCGGCCGTCACCTCCCACAACACCTTTGACGCGCCCCACACGGTGGAGCCGAGGGCCTTCGCGGACGCGGCCGTCTCCGGCGGCCTGCTCAGCGTCAGGCTGCCGCCGATGTCCGTGGTCGTCCTGGAGCTCTGAGCGCCCCGCGCCGTGCAGCGTCCCTGGAACGGCCTCCCCTGATATGCCAAAACCCCAGACCTCCCTCATCCTCGCCCTGCTCGGCCTGACGCTTGCCCCGCTCCTGCGGGCGCAGGCCGCCTCCCCGGCCAACGCCCCGTTCCCGGTCGCCATCCGCGTCGACGCCTCAAAGGCGATCGGGGAGATGAAGCCGATCTGGCGCTTCTTCGGCGCCGACGAGCCGAACTACGCCACGATGAAGGACGGCCGCAGGCTGCTTTCCGAGCTCGGCGAACTGCGCCCCCAGGAGGTCTATTTCAGGGCCCACAACCTGCTTTGCACCGGCGACGGGACGGCGGCCTTCAAGTGGGGCAGCACGAACGCCTACACGGAGGACCCCGCCGGAAGGCCCGTCTATGACTGGACGATCCTCGACCGGATCTTTGACACCTACCGCGCCCGCGCCGTGCGCCCCTACGTGGAGATCGGCTTCATGCCGCAGGCCCTCTCGGTGGACCCGGTGCCCTACCAGCACGAATGGCGGCCCGGCCTGAAGTACGGCGCCATCGGCACCGGCTGGTCCTACCCGCCGAAGGACTATGCGAAATGGGCCGGGCTCGTGAACGAGTGGGTGCGCCACTGCGTCGAGCGCTACGGCCGGGCCGAGGTCGAGACGTGGTTCTGGGAGGTGTGGAACGAGGCGAACGGCGCCTCGTACTGGCACGGGACGCCGGACGACTTCTACAAGCTCCACGACTACGCCGTGGACGCCGTGCGCCGTGCCCTGCCGACCGCGCGGGTCGGCGGGCCCGACGTGGCCGGGAGCGGGGGCGCCTTCATGGAGGGGTTCCTCGCCCACTGCGCGCGCGGGAAAAACTACGCGACGGGCCTCACCGGGACCCCGACCGACTTCCTCTCGTTCCACGCGAAGGGCAGGCCGTCCTTCGTCGACGGGCATGTGCGCCTCGGCATCTCGGCCCAGCTAAGGACGATGAGCGAGGCCTTCGCGATGATATCGGCCGTGCCGGAGCTCCGGGGCAAGCCGATCGTCATCGGGGAGTCGGACCCCGACGGCTGCGCCGCGTGCCTCGGGCCGCAGCTCGGCTACCGCACCGGCACCATGTACTCGAGCTACACGGCCGAGAGCCTCGCCAGGGAATACGCGCTCGCCGACAAGTTCGGCGTCAACCTGGAGGGATCCCTCACGTGGGCCTTCGAGTTCGAGGACCAGCCCTACTTCGCGGGCCAGCGCGTCCTCTCCACCAACGGCATCGACCTGCCGGTGCTGAACGTATTCCGGATGTTAAGCAGGATGGGAGGCTCCCGCGTCGAGGCCGCAAGCTCCGGCGAGGAGCCGCTCGGGGCCATCGTCAAGGGCGGCGTCCCAGGGGCTCCGGACGTCGGGGCCATCGCGAGCCTCGATTCCGGGAGGCTCTGCGTGCTTGTCTGGCACTACCACGACGACGACGTCCCGGGCCCGGACGCCCAGGTGGAGCTGGCGCTCGAGAACCTGCCGCCCGGTGCCGCCTCGGCCCGCCTGACGCACTACCGCATTGATGACCTCCACAGCAACGCCTTCACCGCCTGGCGGGCCCTGGGGTCGCCCCCGGAGCCGAACGAGGACCAGGTCGCGCAGATGAGGGCCGCCGGGGCCCTGGCCGCGCTCCCCGACGCGCCGCCCGCCGTGGCGATAAGCGGCGGCCGGGCGCACCTTGGGTTCACGCTCCCCCGCCGCGGGGTGTCCCTGCTTGTGCTCGACTGGAGGTGACCGGCCGGGCTCCGGCGGGGCCCTACGCCGGCCTGTAGGACGTCTTCCTCAACTGCCTCGAGTAGGTCGAGCGGAACGCGGCGTTGTCCTTGACCGCCCCCAGGGCGACCAGCTGGGCCGCTATGTTGCCCACGGCCGCCCCCTCAAGCGAATACGAGTCCACGGGCATCCCGGCGGCGTCCGCCGTGGCCTGGCAGAGGAGCCGGTTCTGGGAGCCGCCGCCGACGGCAAGGATGCGGCTGAATTTCCGGTCCGAAAGCCGCTCGATCGATCGGACCGCGTTGGCGTGCCCCTGCCCAAGCGAGCTGCAGATGAGCCTCACGTAGCCGACGAGGTCCCGAGGCGGCCGGGCCCGGGCGCGCCCGAGCTGGGAGTCGATGGCGGCCCGCATGGACGGCGGGTTGAAGAGCGCGGAGTCGTTCAGGTCGAGGAGCGCCGCGGGCGCGGGGGCTCTGGTCGCAGCCGCAATGAGCTGCCGCCAGGCGGACGCCGACTTGGGGCGCAAGCTGAAGTCCACGAGTATCCTCTCCAGCAGCCAGAGCCCCAGGCAGCTCTTCAGGGGCCGGTAGGTGCCGTCGCCCATGCGCTCGTTCGAGATGCGCAGCTCCAGGGCCTCCGGGCCGAGCACCGGGCGATCGCTCTCGAAGCCGAGGAGCGACCATGTCCCCGTGCTCAGGTAGAGATCCGTGCCGTCCGCGGCGGCCGGCATGGCCGCGAAGGCGCAGGCCGTGTCGTGGCCCGGGACCAGGGCTGAGACGACGCCCTTCAGCTCCGGGATTCCCCTGACCGGCCCCAGCCGCGCGGGCGAGCGCATCGGCTTTCGGAACCACGAGGGCGGGATGCCGAAGAACTTAAAGGCGGCCGGCGACCAGTCGTTGCTGCGGACATCGAGCAGCTGGGAGTGGCTCGTCATCGAGAGCTCGTTCACCATCCTGCCCGAGAGCAGGAAGTTGAAGTAGTCGGGCAGGAAGAGGCAGCGCGAGGCCCCCTTCGCCATCACGGGGCAGCACGCGAGCGTCTCCTGCAGCTGGAGGCTCGTGTTGTAGGGGTAGTTCGGGATCCCCGTGAGGGAATAGACGCGCCTTATGCCGCCCCGCCCGAGCGTCTTCGACGAGGCGGCGGTCCGGGTGTCGCGGTAGGCATGGACCGGGAAGACCGGCCGGCCCGCGTCGTTCACCAGGACGTGGTCGACCCCCCAGCCGTCCACGCCGACCGAAGCCAGGCGCGGATGGAGCCTCCGGGCCTTGACAAGGCCCGCGCGCACCTCGCTCCAGAGCCCGGGCAGGTCCCAGTAGTCGTTCCTGCCGAGCGAGTGGAACTGGTTCGGGAACCGGTGCACCTCGGTGAGCGCGAGGCCGCGCCCGTTCCAGCTGCCGACAATGATGCGCCCGCTCGTGGCGCCCAGGTCCACCGCAGCGCAAAGCACCGGTTTCATGCTATCCGCGGGCCTTCAGCACGTCGCGCTCGTAGCGCTGGACCTCGGGATACCATGCGCGGTCGGCCGGTGCGTTGCTCCGGCGGCAGAACTCGTCCCAAACGGCCCCCATCGGGAGCGTCTTGTCCTCCTCAAACTGCGCGAGCCGGGCGGTGAAGTCGCCCGCGTCCTCCATCTTCCTCAGCTTGCCGGCGGGCTCGAGGAGCGCCGTGAGCAGTCCCTTCTGGGAGTTCCTGGCGCCGATCACCCACGAGGCGACCCGGTTGATGCTCCCGTCAAAATAGTCGAGGCCGATGTGCGTGCGGGGCAGGTACCCTCCCCTGACGACCTCCGACAGCACGGCCTGCGTGGGGTCGTCGAGGAGGACGACGTGGTCGCTGTCCCAGCGGACGCCCCGGCTCAGGTGCAGGAGCAGGGCCGGCACGAACTGCAGGACGGAGCTGATCTTGTCGGCGACCGACTCGGTCGGATGGAAATGCCCCATGTCGAGGCAGATCAGCTTCTGGCGCTTGACGGCGTAGCCAAGGTAGAACTCATGGGAGCCGACGACGTAGCTCTCGGAGCCGATCCCGAAGAGCTTGCTCTCAACGGCATCCACCTGCAGCTGCGGGTCTATGGGCTCCTTGAACACGGCGTCCAGGGCCTCGGCGAGCCTCTCGCGGGGGCCCTTCCTGTCGATAGGCATGTCCTTGCACCCGTCCGGGATCCAGACGTTGGTCACGACGGTCTTGCCGAGCGCCCGGCCCATGGCGGCCCCGATCCGGCGGCACGCCTTGGAGTGCTCGATCCAGAACGCGCGCACGGCAGGGTCGCGGTGCGAGAGGGTGAACCCGTCGTCGGCGAGCGGGTGCGAGAAGAGCGTCGGGTTGAAGTCGAGGCCGAGGCCGCGGGTGCGGGCCCAGTCGATCCACGACGCAAAATGCTCGGGCGCGACCTCGTTCCTAGCGACCTTCTTCCCGGCGAAGTCGCCGTAGATGGCGTGCAGGTTGACCCGGTGCTTGCCGGGAATAAGCCCGAGCGCCAGGTCGAGGTCGGAGCGCAGCTCCGCGATGGAGCGGGCCTTGCCCGGGTACCGGCCCGTCACCTGGATGCCGCCCCCCTCGAGCGTGGCCCCTGCCCTCTCGAACCCCCCCACGTCGTCGCCCTGCCAGCACTGCAGGGAGATCGGCGTGTCGGCCAGCGTCGCGAGCGCGGCCTCCGTATCGACGCCGGATTCGGCATAGGTCTCGCGGGCGGACGGGTATTGGGAGGGGTTCACGGTGCCACTTTTACCGCTTTCGCGGGCAGGCTCAATGCAGTTTCTGGAGGATTTGGAAGATATCCGCGCGCCCGAATTCGCACGCAACCTCGGTTGAACCTTGACTTGGCATGCGGGGAATGCCTCTTGCAGTCCTGACATTTACCCCTCTTGTCGGCGACCGAGCCGCAGCCGGGGTGTGTCTCAAACCCCATGACAGGCACAATCGAGCGCTGCGCGAAGCAGGGACCAGGTGTTTGCGGCATGAGCCGGACCTGCACGCGCGCCGGCCGCCAACGATTCCGCCTCAGCCCTGAAACCCTCCCGCAGGCGCCACGCCCGCGGCCCTAAGAAGAAGAGAAACCTATGCAGTCAATACTCGCCGGAATCGGGTGGCACATGGTGGGCGCGGCCTCCGCCGCATCGTTCTATGCGCCGATAGAGAAGGTGAAGAAATGGTCCTGGGAGACCACCTGGGCCGTGGCCGGGTTCTTCTCGTGGATACTGCTGCCCATCTCGGTCAGCATGCACCTGCTCCCGGATTTCGGGGGCTTCTACGCCTCGATTGACTCGGGCGTGCTCCTGAGGGTCGCGCTTTTCGGGTGCATGTGGGGCGTCGGAAACGTCAGCTACGGCCTCACGATGCGCCACCTCGGGATGTCCCTCGGAATCGGCGTGGCCATCGGCGTCACCCTGGTCATCGGCACGCTGATCCCCCCGCTGATCCACGGCCAGGCGGCGTTGCTGTTTCACACCAGCGGCGGCCTGCTGACCCTTGCCGGCGTCGCGGTCGCGGTGGTCGGGGTGGCGATCG
>DATNLY010000168.1:0-3491 GCA_035602635.1 Opitutaceae bacterium
TGATACCGTCTGCGACCACGGATTTTCTGCTTGCGGAGGGGGGAGGCGTACCGCTTTGTGACCTGCTCGTTTGGTAGATCGGGGCGTAGCTTAGCCTGGTAGAGCGCTACGTTCGGGACGTAGAGGTCGTCAGTTCGAATCTGACCGCCCCGACCATTTATCCGCGTCTGCGCTGGAATAACCCGCCCGCCTCTGCCTCAATCCCCAGATGAGGGTAGCCGTCGCCATTGGGGTCCTGGGTGTCCTGGCAGTGAATGCCAGAGCCTCCGTGAGGTTCTCGAACGGGCCCGAGCGCACCGCCCTGATCGAGCTCTACACCAGCGAGGGCTGCAGCAGCTGCCCGGTCGCGGACGCGTGGCTGCGCGGGCTGCGCTCAAAGCCGGAGCTTTGGCGCGCCTACGTGCCCGTGGAGTTCCACGTGAACTTCTGGGACAGCCTGGGGTGGAAGGACCGCTTCTCCACATCGGAGACCACCGCCCGGGAATACGCCTACGCCGCGGCATGGGGATGCCAGCCCTACACCCCCTGCTTCGCGCGCAACGGCGTCCAGTGGAAGCCCGGCTGGGGCATCGTGCCCGGGCCGGGCGCCCCCATGGGGGTGCTGTCGGTCGATGTCGGGGACGATGGCAACTGCAGGGTGGAGTTCACGCCCGGACCCGCAATCCGCGCCCCCGAGGACGGCTCCTTTGAGATCCACGTCGCGGTCCTCGGCGGCGGGTTGTCGTCGCAGGTGACCGGCGGGGAGAACGGCGGCGCGACACTGCTGCACGAGTTCGTCGTTCTCGGCATCGCGAGCCACGGGCTGTCCCCGGCGCAGGGACAGGCCACCCAGCAGGCCTCCATTGCCCTGCCCCATCCCAAAGTGAGCGAGGGGACCCGGCACGCCCTTGCGGCATGGGTGACCCTGCGCGGCGAGATGGAGCCTCTCCAGGCGACGGGCGGATGGCTCCCCTGATTGCCCGGCGCAGGCCCGCACGGATCGCACCAGCCCCCTTTCAACCCCAATGCCCTCCTCCCCCAGCCTCGCTGTGGCGGCGCTAGCGCTCCTGTCGCTGGCCGCGGCCACCCCCCAGACACAGAATGCGGCGCCCGACCTGGCCCCCCAGCTGACGATTGCGCCCGTCGCGCCCCCGGCCCCGGCAAACCCCAAGCTGCCGGCCATCTGGGTCGCCGGGGACTCGACGGCCGCCCGGGGGGCCGGCGACGCTCAGCAGGGTTGGGGGGTGCTCCTTGCGGATTACTTCGATCCCGCGAAGATGAACGTGGTCAACTGCGCGCGCGGGGGGCGCAGCAGCCGCACGTTCATCACGGAGGGCCTGTGGGGCCAGCTGGTCGCCGGGATCAGGCCGGGGGACATCGTGCTCATCCAGTTCGGGATCAATGACGCAGGCGCCCTCAATGACGAGCCGCCCCCTCCGCTCCGGGCCCGGGGAAGCATTCCCGGGCTGGGCGACGAGACAAAGGAGATCGACAACGTCATCACCAAGAGGCACGAGGTCGTGCACACCTACGGGTGGTATATGAGGAAAATGGTCGCCGACGTGAAGGACAAGGGGGCCAAGCCCGTCGTCCTCTCGACCACCGTGCGCAACATCTGGAAGGACGGCCGGATTGAGCGCGGCGCGGGCCGCTACGGGGCGTGGGCGGCGCAGGTCGCCAAGGAGGCGGACGTCCCCTTCATCGACGTCGCAAACCTAGTCGCCGACCAGTTGGAGCCGATGGGACAGGACAAGGTGAAGGCCCTCTATCCCAGGGATCACACGCATTTCAACGCCGCGGGCGCCGACCTGCACGCCGCCGCGGTCTTGGCCGGGCTGAAGGGGCTTCCCAGGAGCCCCATCGCGGGAACCCTCTCCGCCAAGGGAGAGACCGTGGCCGCGGACAGGACCGGTTGGCTGCGGCTGCCCCGGCCGGCGGACCCAAGCCTTCCCACCCTCTTCCTGATCGGCGACTCCACTGTGCGAAACGGCCGCGGGGACGGGGCAAACAACCAGCTGGGCTGGGGCGAGCCCGTCGTCGCCTATTTTGACCCGGGCAAGATCAACGTCGTCAACCGCGCCGTCGGCGGCCTGAGCAGCCGCACGTACCTGACCCAGGGCCACTGGGCACGGGTCCTGGCCATGCTCAGGCGGGGCGACTTCGTGATGATGCAGTTCGGCCGCAACGACGGGAGCGCGGTCAACGACACCAGCCGTGCCCGGGGCACCATCAAGGGAGTGGGCGCCGAAATCCAGGAGATCGACAACCTGCTCACGAAGAAGCCCGAGACCGTATTCACGTTCGGCCATTACCTGCGGGTGTTCGTCGAGGAGGCGCGGGCGAAGGGCGCCACGCCGATCGTATGCTCGCTTGTGCCCCAGAAGATATGGAAAGACGGCAAGATCCTGCGCGAAAAGGACAGCTACGCCGGCTGGGCCGGGCAGGTGGCCGAGGCCGAGGGCGCTCCCTTTCTTGACCTGAACGAGCTTGCCGCGCGCCGCTACGACGAGCTGGGCCCGCAGAAGGTGGAGGCGTTGTTCGGCGACCCGCACACGCACACGTCGCCGGCGGGCGCCGAGGTCAACGCCGAGTGCGTCGTCGCCGCCTTGAAGGCGCTGAGGGACGATCCGCTAGCCCTTTATTTCTCCGGGAAAGCCGGGGGCGTCCCGCCCGCCGCGCCGTAGATTTAACAAGCAGGCGGGGCCACTGCAGGATTGCCAAGACGGGGCCCGCTGGTTCTATGGGGGCGCATGCGCCACCCCCGTATGTTCGCCGCCGGCCTGCTCCTGGCCGCCTCCGGTCCGCTTCACGCGGACGACGGCTGGCGGCCGCTCTTCAACGGAAGGGATTTTTCAGGCTGGAGCACGTTCATGGCGGCCCCCCCGCCGGAGACGACCGTGCCCGGCCTCAGGCGCGACGAGAAGGGCAAGTACCTTGAGCCGGTCGGGTTCAACCGCGATCCCCTGAAGGTTTTCACGGTCGAGACCGTGGACGGGGGCCCCGTGATTCACATCTCCGGCGCGGGTTTCGGGGTGATGACGACCAACGAGACGTTCTCCGACTACCACCTGCGCCTCCAGGTCAAGTGGGGCGAAACAAAGTGGGGCTACAAGCTCCATTCCCCGCGCGATTCCGGGCTGCTTTACCTTGTCCGCGGCCCGGCCGGCGTCGACCACGCGACCTGGCCCAGCTGCCTTGAGTTCCAGATCCAGGAGCATGACTTCGGCGACCTTTTCACGCTCGGAAAGACACAGGTCACCGTGCCTGCGCGCCGCCCGGACAAGCTTTGGCTCTACGATCCGCAAGGCACCCCGACTGTCTTTGTCGCCAAGGCGCCGATCGGCGCCCGGTGCTGCAGGCTCCTGGACTGCGAGAAGCCCCACGGCGAATGGAACACGCTCGACCTGGTCTGCTTCGGCGACGGGAGCATCCACATTGTCAACGGCACCGTGGTGATGCGCCTGCACCACCCCCAGATCATGGAGGGCACGGAGCCGGCGACCTTGAGTTCC
>DATNLY010000179.1:0-6628 GCA_035602635.1 Opitutaceae bacterium
CCTGGTCATTGCCGAGGCCCACGTCCGCGACCTGAACGCCAGGGCGCCCATCAAGGCGACGGCGGCCGAGCGCAGGGGCTTCTCGGGCCTGCGCCGCTGGGTCGAGAGGCCCGACTTCTACCTGCACCAGCTCGGCGTCAACTGCGTCGAGCTCCAGCCGGTCCAGGAATTCGACAACAGGACGACCGAGGAATACCACTGGGGCTACATGACGAACGGGTATTTCGCCCTCGAGAGCAGCTACTCGCTCTCGCCGGCCGAGGCCTCGGGCGTCCGCGAGTTCCAGGAGCTCGTGAAGGCGTTCCATGACCGGGGGATGGCGGTCATCCTCGACGTCGTCTACAACCACGTGGGCGAGCCCGCCCACCTCCTGTCCATCGACCCGCTATACTACTTCGAGCAGGACGCCGCGGGCAACCTGGCCAACTGGAGCGGCTGCGGCAACGACGTGCGCGCGGGCGCGGCCATGGCGACCCGGCTCATCATCGACAGTTGCACCCACCTGATGGAGGCCTACGGCATAGACGGCTTCCGGTTCGACCTCGCGGAGCTCATCGGCGTCGAGGTGCTCAGGGAGGTCGAGCGGGCCCTCAAGCGGGTCAAGCCCGGCGTTATCCTGATCGCCGAGCCGTGGAGCTTCCGCGGGCACATCGCCGGCGCGCTGCGCGACACGGGCTGGTCCTCCTGGAACGACGGGTTCAGGGACTTCGTCAGGGACTACGTCCGCGGGGGAGGGTCCGCGGACAGGCTGGAGTACTTCCTGCGCGGCTCGCCATGGTATTTCGCGAAGTGGCCGGCGCAGACCGTCAACTACACCGAGTCGCACGACGACAGGACCTGGATAGACATGATCACGGAGAACCCGGGGTTTGACGGCGTCCGTCCGACCCCGAACGACGTGCGGCGCACGCACCTGATGGCGTCCATCCTGTTCATGGCGACCGGCATCCCGATGGTCGCCTCCGGCCAGGATTTCCTCCGCTCCAAGGGAGGCATGGGCAACACGTACCTTCGCGGGGACCTGAACGCTCTCGATTACAAGAGGATGTTCCGCAACCTGGTCACCCACGCGTATTTTTCCGACTGGATCGCCTTCCGAAAGGGGGTCCACGGCCGGCTCCTGCGCCACTTCACACGGCCCTCGGAGGGGTTTTTCCGGTTCTTCAGCGCCGGCGGCCAGGCCCTCGCGGTCCTGCTTAACGCGGACCTGTCGAAGGGCTCGGAGCGGCTCCTCTACGCCATCAATCCCACGATCGGGGACGTCACGATCTCGATCGGGGATGCCGCAGGCTCGGGGAGCTGGAGGCTTGTCGCGGACCGCGACAGGTTCCTGCTCCCGGGCAGTCGTGCCGCGGCCCAGGGGGTCGAGGCCGACCTCGAGCTGCCGCCCCTCTGGTGCGGCCTCTGGCTCTGCGCGACCTGAGCCTTCACCTGGCCGAGAACCGGTAGAGGGTCGTGCTCCGGAAGGTTCCGCTTGGGCGCAGCAGCGTCGTCGGGAAGCCGGGCTGGTTCACGGAATCGGGGAAATGCTGGGTCTCCAGGCCGAGGGCCGCATGGCGCAGATAGGACTCCCCGCCCTTGCCCACGAGGGTGCCGTCAAAATGGTTGCCCGTGAAGAGCTGCATCCCGGGCTCGTCCGTCAGGACCTCCATCGTGCGGCCGCTGGCCGGCTCGTGGACCCACGCCGCGACCGCCGGGCCCTTGGCGCCTGCGTCGATGACGAAGTTGTGGTCGTAGCCGTTCATGTTGCCCGGAACCCTCCCGATGTCCCGACCGACGGGCTTGGCCTCGGTGAAGTCGAGCGGGCCGCCGGCCACCTCGGCAAGGGCGCCCGTCGGGATAAGGGTGGCGTCGACGGGCGTGTATCTCCTGGCGTTGATCCGGAGCACGTGCCCGAGGATGTTCCCGCCGCATGCCAGGTTGAAGTAGCTGTGGTGGGTGAGGTTGACGGGCGTTGCCCTGTCCGCCTGCGCCTCATAGTCGATCCTCAGCTCGTCCGCGTTCGTGAGCGCGTAGGTCATCCTTACCCGCAGCTCCCCGGGGAATCCCTCGTCCCCGTCCGGGCTGACGTGGCTGAACTCGACCGACGGCCCGTCCGGCGTCTCCGCGGCGCGCGCCTTCCACACGGCCCTGCCAAAGCCCGCGGTCCCGCCGTGGAGCGTGTTTGGCGGGTCGTTCACGGCGATGGCATAGGCCCTCCCGTCCAGCGTGAACCTGCCCCTTGCGATCCTGTTGGCGAACCGGCCGATCGCGCAGCCCATGTAGGATCTCTGCGCGGCGTACTCTTCCAGGCTGCGGAGGCCGAGGACCACGTCGCCCATCCTCCCGGTCCGGTCCGGGACATGGAGCTCGGTGATCGAGGCCCCGAAGGTGATCACACGGCAGGTCAGGCCGTTGGCGTTCGTCAGGGTGTACTGCTCGACGGCGGTGCCATCGGGCATGGTCCCGTAGTCGGTGCGTTGGATGGGGGTGGCCATGAGCCCTCGGTAGGGGTCGTCCGGCTAGGACCAGGCGCCCAGCCGCCCGGCAACGTCCGCCCCGAACCGGGCGATCAGCGACGCTGTGAAATCGCGGAGGGACGGCCCGCCGGCCCGGATGACAGGGGTCAAGTCCACCGCCCAGGTGATCCCGGCATGGCTGTCGGTAGCATGGGAGGCGTTGAATGTGGCGTTGGCGGAGCGCCGGCCCGCCGCCGCGATGTCATAGCGTTTTCCGCCCGCGATCTGGGAATCGAACGCCGCCAGGAGCCTGCGCGCGAGCTCCGGATGGCGGCCGGAGTCGAGCGCCACCTTGTGGGCGTCCGGAAGCCAGTCGAGGTCCCCCCAGACCTCGCATCCGAGCACCCGCTTGGGCCGGCGCCCCTCCGGCATGCCGAGGATCGCCTCGATGCACCTGAGCAGCACCGCGACATGCGTGTCGTGCCTGTCCGCCGGGTTGTGGACGAAGACGACCTTTGGCGAGCAGCCCGAGAAGATCGCCGCAAGGTCCGCGGCGACCCCGGGATGGCCGGGACTCTTCACGTCCGCGCTCGGGTGCGCCAGCTGCACCTGGATCGCGTAGCCTCCGATCCGGGCGGCCTCCCTCTGCTCATTGCGCCTCGCCGCCGTCATCTGCTCGTCCGTGAACGACACGTAGGCGCCGGAGCGAGGCGAGCCGGCCCCGTTCGTCACGACGACCCCGCCGAAGGCCATGCCGGGGGCCTCGACGCAGTCGCTGATTCCGGACTGGGCCATGATCTCGATGTCGTCCTGGTGGGCGCCGACGCAGAGGTGCGTCACCCGGCGAAGGGCCTCCTCGGCGGAGGCTCCCCCGCCGGGAACCAGGACATCGGCCTGGGGATGGGAGAATTTCATCGGGATCGTTTTGCAGGCATGGGCGCCGGGGCGCGAGCGCAATGCCGCGGGACCGATCCCCCCGGGGTTGACTCGGCGCGGGTGCGCGGTCCTCCTTGGCCGCAAGCGCCGGAGGAACCAACATGGCCAACCATATCGTCTGGGTCGACATCCCCGTGCTGAATCTGGACCGGGCCATCCGGTTCTATTCCTCCATCCTCGGCGCGCAGGTCGAGAAGCAGGAGTATCCCGGGATGGTGATCGGGTCGTTTCAGCACAAGGACGGCGAGGCCGCGGGCTGCCTCTATCTCAGCGACACGGTCAAGCCGTCCGCCGACGGCCCCCTCGTGTACCTGAACGTGCACGGCCGGATCGACGAGGCCGTCGAGGCCGTGGAGCCGAGCGGCGGGAAGATCCTCCAGCCGACGGAGTCCATCGCGCCGTTCGGCTTCCGCGCGATCATCCTGGACACGGAGGGCAACCGGATTGCGCTTCATTCCATGTAGCTGCCCCGGGGCCTGTTTGACGGCCCGCCGGTAATATATTGCACTGCCTGCGCATCTGGGGATACCCTGCATGCGTCAGTACAGTTCGGCCCGTTGCCCCCCGTGAACCCCGCAAAGACATTCCTCGCAGCGCTGGTTTTCCTGGTGTGCGCCCTGGTTCCGGCGAGGGCCCTCGACCGGCACGACATCACCTTCAAGGTCTTCCAGTTTCCGCCGGACATGATCCCGCGGATCGACGGGGACCCGGGCGACTGGGCCATGGTCCCGGATGACTACGCCGTCAGCTCCGACCTCCTGATCGACGACTCGGGCCAGCACGGCAAGCCCGACCCGAGCGAGTATAGGTCCACCGTCAAGGTCGGATGGGTGAAGGGGCTCAACCGGCTCTACTTCCTCTACGAGGCCGACAAGGCCTACTGGGACTTCGCACAGCCCGGGCTCCACAACGACACGTTCGAGATCGTTGTCGACGGCGACGCCTCCGGCGGACCGCTGATCGACAAGGGCCACAAGGAATTCTGGACGAGCGAGCACGTGGGCCCCGACGCGGCGGCCCCGGAGGACCGGATCAGCGCTGCCGACGCCCACTGGGCGGTCCAGGGGGCCCAGGCGCAGAACTACCACATCTTCACGCCGGCCGAGAACAAGGACTGGTGCATGTCTTGGAACGCGGCGACCTGGACGAAGGAGTTTCCGCACGCCAACGCGGCGACGCGCTACTCGTTCCGCCCCGGCCAGCCCGGTCACCTTGTCCTCGAGTTCTGGGTCACGCCCTACGACTACGCGGGACCCGAGGGCCCGCAGCGGGCGGTGGAGTCCGTCCTGCGCGAGAACAAGATCATCGGGCTTTCCTGGGCGATCATCGACTACGGCGACGTGGGCGCCAAGGGCAGCCACCATTTCTGGAACCTCTCGCGCCACCACACGATGTACGGCGACGCCTCGGAGCTGTGCGCGTTCCGGCTCATGCCGCTTGAGCCGCAGTTCCTGAAGCCGATCGAGGCGCAGTGGTCGTGGAGCGTCGTCGACATGGACCGGCGCCTCGTCGCCTTCAAGGACCTCTCGGTCGGACAGGTCACCTCGTGGAAATGGGACTTCGGCGACGGCACGACGTCGACCGAGCAGAACCCCATCCACCAGTACCAGAAGCCGTCAAATTTCGTGGTCATCCTGGACGTCGAGGGCCCCGCGGGCAAATCCCGCCGCTCGAAGGTCTGGGACGTGCAGCTGCGCTGACCCCGCGGGGTCGCGCGGCACCCCGGCCGGGAAAACGCCGCAATCTTTCCCCATCCCCCCATGAAAATGACCCCATGCGCCAGGTTTCTCGCCGCGTGCGCGCTGGCGAGCGTCTCAACGGCCGCCTATCCCCAGGCTGACCCCGGCATCTCCCACCTGGAGAAGCGCGGCGCCGCAGTCCAGCTGGTCGTCGACGGCCAGCCGTACCTCGTCCTCGGCGGGGAGCTCGCTAACACGGCCTCGTCGAGCCTCGCCTACATGAAGCCGGTCTGGCCGCGGCTGGCTCGGATGAACCTGAACACGGTCATAACGGGCGTCTCGTGGGCGCAGGTCGAGCCCGAGGAGGGCGCATACGACTTCTCGGACATCGACGGGCTCCTCGAGGGGGCGCGCGCCAGCGGCTTGCACGTGATCTTCATCTGGTTTGGCAGCTGGAAGAACGGCATCTCGAGCTTCGCCCCGGCATGGGTGAAGGCGGACCAGGACCGGTTCCCGCGGGCCAAGGTGCGCTACGGCCACTCGGTCGAGGTCCTGTCCACGATGGCCGATGCCAACCGCGATGCGGATGCCCGCGCCTACGCGGCCTTCATGCGGCACCTGCGCGAGGCCGACTCAAAGGCGCACACGGTCCTGATGATACAGCTGGAGAACGAGGTCGGCCTGCTCGGCGACTCTAGGGACCGCTCGGCCGCCGCCAACGCGGCCTTCGCGGGCCTCGTGCCCCCGGAGCTGACGGACTACCTCGCCGCGAATCGCGCCAGCCTGCGGCCGGGTCTCTTCAAGGCGTGGGAGAATGCCGGCTCGAAGGCCGCCGGATCCTGGGAGGAGGTGTTCGGGGCCAGCCCCGCGACCGACGAGTTCTTCATGGCCTGGCACTACGCGCGCTACATGGACAAGGTGGCGGCCGCCGGGAAGGCGGAGTACCCGATCCCGGTCTTCACGAACACCTGGATCGTCCAGCCCGAGGACAAGGGCCCGGGGGACTATCCGAGCGGCGGCCCCGAGCCGCACGTCCTGGACCTTTGGCGGGCGGGGGCCCCGCACATCGACATGAACGCGCCGGACATCTACCTGCCCAACTTCACCGATTGGGTGGGCTACTTCCACCAGAACGGCAACCCTCTCTTCGTGCCGGAGTCGCGGGGCGACGCCGCGGGGGTGGGGAACGCCTTCTACGCCATCGGCCGGCACTCCGGAATGGGGTATTCGCCCATGGGGATTGACGACACGGGCCGGCTGCTCGTGATGAGGCCGTCCGCCGGGCAGGAGCGCCCCACCGACTTCGAGGGCCTGCCGCTGCCGAGGGGGTACGCCGTCCTGCGCCAGCTGGCCCCCATGATCCTGGAGGCCCAGGCGAAGGGCGCGATCACCGCGGCCTCGCTCACAGCCGCGCATCAGAAGGAGGACGTGACGCTCGGCGACTACACGGTCCAGTTCGACCTCAAGCGCAACTTCAGGGATCCGAATGATATCCCCCCTTTCGGCTACGGCCTCGCGATCGCGACGGGACCCAACGAGTATCTGGTCGCCGGGTTCGACATCCAGGTCACCTTC
>DATNLY010000184.1:0-3561 GCA_035602635.1 Opitutaceae bacterium
CGGCGAGGCGCACGGCGGGGGTCAGCCATTCGATCTGGCCGCCGGAATCGAGCGTGAGGGAGCTGACGATTATCAGGAACCAAAGCACCAGGGACAGGATGGCGGCGGGCGCGAGAATCTCGCCCAGCGCGAGCCTCCAGCTCTCGATAGGGAACGTCTTGAGGATGTCGGCGTTGGGCAGGTCGCTCCGCAGGTCCTGGCGCGCGATCTGCGGCCCGAGGAGCAGCGTGTAGCATGCGCCGATGGCGCAGAACACGACGACGACCGGCCAGAAGGAGTCGATTCCCCCCGGTCCGGCCGCGCGCGACAGGAACGGCCTCAGCATGAGTGACAGCCACACGGTCGCCACGAGCGCCACGACGACCGTCCTCCGGCTCAGGAGGGAGCTGCGCATCGAGAGCAGGTTCTTCCAGAGGAACGCGATCTCCGGCGGCCCGGTGGGCGAGAGCGGGAACGGACCCGGCTGGGCCCTTCTCCTGAACGCGCCGACGCTGGGCGCCTCGCCGCGGAGCGCGGCGGCCTTGATGGCGGCCCTCTGCTCGGCGAGGACGATCGAGCCCTCCTCAAACCGGTACTCGGTGCTCGAGACCCAGTAATAATGCAGCGCCAGCACCCCCAGGGCGGGGACCATCGCGAGCGCGAATCCCCCCAGGTCGGCCGCGAAATAGGGAGCGAGGACGATCCTGAACGGCAGGATGAGCCAGCGCAGCGGCGACGAGGCCAGGAGGCCGGGGACAAGGCCGGCGAGCGACCCGCTGTCCGGGAGGTCGGCCGACGAGCCCAAGTTTGCGAAGGCCGCCGCGGACCAGACTACCGCCGCCGCGTAAAGGACGATCGCCGCGACCGCGCCGGCGCGCCAGAGGCCGTAACGGGCGCCCCGCTCCTTCAGCCGGGCAACGGCCAGGTTGGTCCCGGAAACGTGGAGCGCGAAGGTCGACAGGATAAACCATATCCCCGCGGCCCGCGTCATTCGGCTTCCTCCGGTGAATGCGAACCGGTTGAAGGCGACCGCCATGATGGTCGCCGTGAGCAGGATGGCGAGCTGGGTGCTCAGGAGACGGAAGTGGATGAGAGTCTTCCGGGCGAGCGGCGCGGGAAAGAGAAACGCGATCTCCGCCTCGCTGAACTGGAGGCCCGGCGTCGCCGGCGGCGAGATCCACGCCCACGCTATGCGCAGAAGCGCGGCCGCGCACATGAACACGCAGATCATTGCGACGGCCGCCTCCCCCATCCTTGAGGCCGCGATGCCGGATGTCCCCGTGGTCCTTAGGCTGCGAAGGAGGAAGAAGTAGAGATAGGCGCCACCGACCACGGCCCCGAAAAGGTAACGGGGCTGCCTCAGCCTGCGGACCCGGTAGGCGATCAGGTTGCGCAGCGAGGTGAGCCGGAGGTAGAGGAGCGCGCCGAGCATGGCCGGGGGCGGGTCAGGACTCGGAGCCGCCCGTGGCGCGGATGAATATCTCCTCCAGGCTCACGTTGGCCTCGCCGTTGCTGAACTGCGCGGCGACCTCCGCCAGGGTTCCGCCGGCCACCCTCTCGCCCTTCTTCAGGATCAGGACGTGCGTGCAGACCTCCTCGAGCAGGTGCAGCAGGTGGGAGCTCAGGACGACGGCCGCCCCCTCCCGCGCCCGGCGCACGATCGAGTCCTTCATCCGGCGGATTCCCAGGGGGTCCAGGCCCGTGAGGGGCTCGTCGAAGAACATCACCTTCGGCGAATGCAGGAGGCCGCACGCGATCACGAGCTTCTGCCTCATGCCCCGGGACAGCTCCACGGGGAGGACGTCGGCCTTGTCGGCGAGTTCCAGCTCGGCGAGAAGCGGCTCCGCAATGGCCTCGTGGCCCTTGACGCCGTAGATCCGGGCGACGAACGCGAGATGCTGGCGGACCGTGAGATAGTCGAACAGCCGTGGCTCGTCGGGAAAGAACGCGAGCTCCCGCTTGGCCGGGACCGGCTCCGTGGCGAGGTCGTGGCCGGCGATGCGGACGGACCCCGCGTTCATCGGGATGATCCCGGAGATGCACCTGAGGGTGGAGGTCTTGCCGGCGCCGTTCGGCCCGACGAGCCCGAGGACCTCCCCGGGGCGCACCGAGAATGACAGGTTGCCCACGGCCGTGAAGTTCCCGTAGCGTTTCGAAAGCGCCTCGACCTCAATCATGGACGCGACGCTGCAGGCATGGCGCCCCCTGGGCAAGTCCGGGGCGCAATTTTCCGGAAACCAAAGCGCCCCGCGCGCGTCTTACAACCCAATGAAGCCCCAAATCGCCCTCGGCCTTTCGCTGCTTTCAATCGGACTCGCATTCACGGCGGGCTCATCCCTCGCCCAGGACACCGCCAACCCGCCCCCGCCCCCCGGGCGCGGCAGGCGCGGGGGTTTCGTGCTCGAGGAGCTGACCCAGAAGCTCGGCCTCACGCCGGACCAGCAGAAGCAGGTCGGCGACATCATCAAGGCGGGGCGCGAGCAGATGAAGGCCCTTCGTGACGACGACTCGGTCCCTGAGGACGACAAGCGGGCGAAGGGCAGGGAGATCATGAATTCCACCCGCTCCCAGATCCGCGCCGCGCTGACGCCGGACCAGCAGAAGATATTCGACGCGATGCCCGTGCGCGGGCCGAGGCCCCAGAATCCGCCTCCCGGCGGCGCCCCCGGCGACAATCCGCCCGCGGCCAATCCTCCCGCCGCGGGCGCCCCCCCGTCCAACTGATGGGCGAGGGGCCGGCGGCCCGCCGGCAGGTTTTTTCGCGTGCGTTCGGGCGCGTATGCGTCATCCCTCGCATCCGCTAGATGACAATCGGGTCGCTCTTCAGTCTGATCCTGCCGGTGTTCGCGATGATCGCGGTGGGCGCGTGCCTCCGCAGGTTCCATTTCATCGAGGAGGCCGCCGAGAAGAGCCTGGTCAGGCTCGTCGTCAGCCTGTGCATGCCCTGCCTCGTTTTCGACACGATTGTCGGCAACCCGGCCCTCCGGGATCCCGGCAACGTGCTGCTGCCACCCCTCGCGGGCTTTGGGACGGCGGCGATAGGCCTCGGCGTGGCCCTCCTCGCCGCGCGCTGGATCGGTTTCGGGGTGGAGACCGGCCCGCGGACGTTCGCGCTCTCCGCGGGCGTGTGCAACTACCGCTACCTGCCGCTCCCGATAGTGCTGGCCCTCTGGGGCGCGCGCACGCAGGGGGTCGTGCTTCTCTTCGGGCTGGGGGTGGACATGGCGATCTGGTCCCTCGGGTTGATCATCCTCACGGGGGCCTCGACGCGCGAGGGATGGCTGCGCCTGGTCTCGCCCATGCTCGTGACGCTCGTTGCGTCCGTCCTGATCAACCTGTCGGGGCTCTCGCCGCACGTCCCGGGAATCATTGGAAGCATGGCCCGCTCGCTCGGCGCTTGCGCCGTGCCGATCGGGCTCGTGATGACGGGGGTCAACATCGCGAATTACCTGGATGAGCCCGCGAAGCTTTTCCGCCCGAACGTGGCGGTCGGTGCCTGCGCGGTGCGCCTCCTGATCCTGCCCGCGCTCACGCTGTGCATCGCCGGCTGGCTGCCCTGGTCGGTCGAGATGAGGCGGGTTA
>DATNLY010000191.1:0-10097 GCA_035602635.1 Opitutaceae bacterium
GTTCGCGCCGGCCCGGGCCTGGATCGCCAAGGCTGCAAGGGAGATCGTTAGTAACAGTGTGCGTTTCAAGCGGTTGCTCACGATGGATGGGGTGGACGCCGGGTCGAACCTTCGGCGGGGGGCAGAATCCAAATACCGTGCACCCCCGCCAGTGCAACCTGCAACGGAGGCGCCTGAAACGCGGCGCCCACCCGAATGAAACCTGAAAATGTGCGACCTCACCCGCCGCGTCCTGCACCCCAATGACGACACAAGCCTTACCGACGAGGGAATGCGCGCGGCCTTCCAGCTTCTCCATGACGATGGCCTCACGAATTGACTAGACGGAAATTTTGAACGATGTATCGAGTCCGAATCTCGCGAAATTGCTTCCATGATAGATCCCGAATTCATGCCCCAAAAGCCCGTCTTTCCGGCCGTTATCACGGCCGAGAGCATCGCCGCGTACAAAGGGGACTGCCGCGTTTGGGACGCCGCACGCATCAAGTTCGGGATTGCAACTCCGGAGCAAGTCCAGCGGGAAAATTCGGCGGTTCCGCGAGCCTTGAACTCTCGCATTCTACATTTCAGCAAGCATGGCTGAACCTCGTGAGCCAGCGGACTTCGTCGAAATATTGACCCTCTCGGAGCCTCCCCTGTTAGTCGGAGGTCAGGCTGTCAATGTTTGGGCCGAGCACTTCGCGCCCAAGGATTCTCGTCTCGAAGCATATCGCCCCTTCATCAGCAAAGACGCCGACGTTTATGGCGACCGCGCCCTCGCCGAGCGCCTTGCCGCGGCCGCAGGCTGGAAACTCAAATATTACGGCGAGCCGCGAACAATCGCCGTTGGACTCCTCACGAAGGAGATACCAGGCAAGGAAAACCTACTCGTCGAAGTCATTCGAAGTGTCAACGGCCTCACAGCAAACGATCTTGCCGATTCAGATCTTGTCGAGCTTCGCCCCGGCCAAGTGTACCGCATTCCTTCACCCATTGTCCTGCTCAAAGCCAAGCTCGCGAATGTTGCGCAGATAAATCAAGTCAAACGCCAAGACATTCGACATGTTCAAATGCTCATCCCATGCGTTCGCGAATACATTTGTGAGGCTATTGAGGAAACCCGCTCCAACCGGATGACGGAACGCGAGCTCGTCGACATCCTCGAAGCTGCCCGCAGTCTTTGCACATCGCCTAGAAACCTCGAACTTGCCCGCGAGCATCGCTTCGAGTTCAAGGAAATATTCCCTCCTCAGCTTGCCCATTCCGAATTCGGAAAAATCGCAAAGTTTGTCCGATTTCGTCTGCCTGGCATCTCTCCCGCGGATGCTGACGCCAACCTCACATCAAACCAGGTCATTCATAGGGATCCAGGCCGTGAGATCGATGCCAACCAGATACCGCGGCAGATAGTGAAGCAGCGCGATTTCGAGATTGGAGAATAGGGTATTGCGACGATATCGATTCACCAAAACGAGGAAACCCCCTCCTGCGGAGGGGGTTTCGAAATGGAGCGGGCGAAGAGACTCGAACTCTCGACGTCCACCTTGGCAAGGTGGTGCTCTACCAACTGAGCTACGCCCGCAGACCAAGGGTCGGATCAGATTGCCCGGCGTCCGCGCCGTCAACATCATTTGAGGTTCAGGCTGTCGGGGGCGGAGCCCGACTTGCCGGACTCGCGGCGCTTTCCGCCGCTGCCAGTCCCCTCCCCGTCACCCTTTGAATAGTAGGAATACGCCTGCGTGTAGTAGCCGTAGTCCTCGCCCCCGCCCCGGGGCACCTGCGTCAGCACGGCGCCCAGGATCGGGGTCTTCAGGCCGGCGATGATCTGCTGGGCCCTCAGTACCATGCTCGCGGGGTTGCGGCGGTGCTGGATCAGGAGGATGGCCCCGTCGGCAAGCCCGGCGAGGAGGCTCGCATCGCTCACGCCGATGATCGGCGGCGAATCGAGCAGGATGCGGTCATAGCGTCCCCGGAGCGACGCCAGGAGGTCCCGCAGGCGGTTCGCGTAGAGGAGGCTCAGCGTGAAGCCGGGCATCCCGCCGCTGGGCAGCAGGTCGGTCCCGGGGGCGACGGATTTCCGGATCGCGGCATCGGCGTCGCATTTCCCGGTCAGTACCTCGCTCAGGCCGGGCGCCTTGGGGCAGCCGGCAAGGTGGTGCTGCGCCGGCCTGCGGAGGTCGCCGTCAATCAGGAGCACGCGCTCGCCGTACGCGCCCATCAGGTGCGCGAGCCTGCAGATTGTCGTGCTCTTGCCCTCCGCGGGCCCGGCCGAGAAGACGACAAACACCGCGTGCTTTCCCGGCGCGACGGCAAGGTTGAGGTTGGTGTGGAGCACCCTGTACGGCTCCGCGTTCTCGGGCTCGTCCCTCAGCGGGCCCATGGGCTCGGGGTTGAACGGTATCACCCCAAGGACCGGGATCTTGAGCCGTTCCTCGATGTCGGCGACGTCCCGAAGGCTCGTGTCAAAGTACTCGAGCGTGAGCGCGACGCCGACCCCGAGCACAAGCCCGAAGACGATCGCGCTCGCGATGTTAAGCACCCAGCTGGGGCGGCTGAAGCGCCGGGGCGGCTCGGCGGTGTTGAGGATCTCGATCGTGTGCTTGGGGACCTGGAAATCGATCTCGCGCTGGCGCAGCGTCAGCCTGAGCGTCGTGTAGAGGCGAGTCTCGTCGTCGAGCCTCTGGGCGGCCTCGTCGAACGGGCGCATCCGGTCGCGGGCCGAGAGGATCTGCTCCACCTTCGCCTTCGCGAGCTGGTTCTCCAATTCCTCGACCCTCGCCTGGGCCTCCTGGTACGCCATCTCGAGCCCGCTCTCGTACCCGCGAAGGAGCGCGTCCAGCTGCTCACGGATCTTTGCCCGGTTCTCGATCGCCGACACGAGGTCGGGATGCGCCTCGCCCAGGCGCGCCTTGAGCTGGGTGACCTTCTGGTCCGCGACAAGGTAGGCCTGGAGCAGGTTCTGGATGTTCTGGTCCGGGATCAGCTCGGAATTGACGAGGCCCATGCGGTCCTCGAGCGGTATGCTCTTGAACCGCTCCCAGCGCGTCTTGCGGCCGATCGCGTCCACTCGCAGGGCGATGAGCGAGTTCTGCATCTGCCTCAGGGTCTCGATCTCCATGTCCGAGTACTTCACGTTGAGGTCGACCCCGGAGATGTTCAGGTCCTTGCGCAGGGTCTCGACCGTGTCGCGCTGCTTCTTGACGACCTCCTCCTGGTCCGCCAGCTCCTTGCGGAGCTCCGCGACGCCCTCCGTCTGCTGGGCCGTGGCGACGGCTATCCGGTCCTCGGAGTAGAGCTTGGCAATCTCGTTGGCGATGTCAGCCGCGAGCGCAGGGTCCTGCGCATAGACGTTGATCTCTATGAGGGACGAGCTGCGCTGGGACTCCACCCTGAGCATCTTGTTCACCATGTACTGGTAGGTCAGGTCGGACGTCAGCGTCCCGCCGGGGGCGCCGACGTAGGCGGCCAGCCTCGTGTTGAGGCCCAGCCTGTCGATGACCGGATACAGTATCTTCTCGGACTGCATGATCTTGAACTGATCCTGCAGGAAATAGGGGTCGTAGGCGGTGTTGGAGGCCGCCTGGAAGAGCTTCACCTCCCCCTCGGGCTTCTCGACCTTCACCTTGGTCGTGGCGAGGTACCAGCGCGGCAGGAACGCCGTGGCGACGAGCGTGGTCGCGAGCACGAGCCCCGTTATGAGGGCAATCAGCGGCAGGCGCAGCTTGAGGACCCTGACGAGGTCCGCAAGCGACGCGCTTTCCTTGGTTCCGTGCGATGCCATGGGCGCGATTGAGTTGCCTCAAGCGGGGCCGGTGCGGCCCCGGTTTCAGTCTCAGTAGACGACGGTCCCGCTCAAGCCGAGGCGCGACCTGTTCATCCCGCGAGACGAGATGCCTGAATTGACAATGTCGTAATCGTACGAGGCCGTGAAGGACCAGTTCTTGGTCCGCAGGTAGGTGAGCGCCAGCCCGGCGTGCGTCGAGTCCTCCTGGATGTTCGCCTGCCCGGACCTCCCGACGAGCGTCGAGGGCTCGTAGTCCATCGATGCGGACCCCACGATGAGCGGGGTTATCTGGTGCTGTATGTTCACGAACATCCGGTTCACCTTCTCTTCGGAAAAAAGAGCCGGGTCCGAGGTTTCCTCCAGGTCGTACGTGTACCCGGCGCTGATGTAGGATCCCTTCGCGTAGTCGTACTTCAGCGAGAACTCGGCATAGGGGGTCGTGGTCGTGGGAAGGTCCGCAAACTCGCGGTGCTCCGCGCCCAGCCGGAAGCTCGCGGTCAGCTTCGGCCCGGCGGTGTAGTCGAAGCCCGCCATCAGGAAGTCGGAGTGCTTGTTGTTGACCCCGGGATTCGTCGTGTAGTCGACGTCCTGGTGCCTGTACTCCCCCGCGGCCTTGAGGTCCGGCAGGAGCGTGTAGTCGAATTCCGCGCCGTAGAGGTTCTCGAACCGGTTCAGCTGGCTGCCGAGGGCGGCGCTCGTGTAATCGTAGTAGACGCTGCGCGCCTTGAGGACCATCCCGAGCTTCTCGGTGGGCGCAAACGTCAGGTGGGCGTCAAATTCGTTGCTTTGGAGCGTCTGGTTGCTGTTTACCGGGGTGCCGTTGAGGAGGGACTCGGGATTTTGGTTGTACGAGTACGAGTCGGACACGTCCAGAACCGAGGTCCTGGAATAGGAGTGGGCGATCCGGGCGTCGACGGCCTGGCTGTAAAGCGCCTTGGTCCCGGGGCGGTTCTCGAAATAATCGAGCGTCGGATGAAAGTCCGCCGTGAAGAAGGTCTGCTGGGACAGGGAGGCATTGAATGCGACCTTCGGGGAGACCTCGAAAACCACGCTGCTGATCGCATCCGTGGCCGCACCGAAGATGTTGCTGTTGTATGTGATACCTCCCTCCAGCGAGATCGATAGGTCCCTGCCCTGCTGCTGGTCGGGAATGGGCGCATACACGGCCCGCGCGACCGCGCCAAGACCGAGGAATGTAACGACGAAGAAGATTCGAAATGCCCTCATATCGCTGTGCTGGAAATCGACCGCCAAGCTGCCATCTTGCTAAACACTGGCAAGACCAATTCTTTGGGAAACCATGGGGGCCTACCTCGACCTGCCGGGAGGCAGCGACGGGTTGACAAGGACATACAGGTTTTCCGCGAGTTTCTGGGGCGCAGAGAGCGGAAAGTCGCGCGGGAGTGACCCGGTGAGCAATCCCCCGTAAATCTCACCCCATTCGCCAATCCGGGGGATGGAGGCCGTCAGATATCCGGGAAGCTTGGGGCGGGCGTTCAGGTCCGAGAAGAAGGGGCGGTCGAGCGTCTTGGGAGTCAGGAGCAGCTCGCCCGTCGGCTGCTCCACCTGGACCTCGTAAAAATCGTGGAGCGTCGCGGGCTGGGCCCAGGCCCGGGTCCTGCCGTACCAGGCGAGCCCGGCGGGCACGTCCGCCATGAGCCCGTAGCGCCCCGAGGCGTCGGAGGCCTCGAGCTCGCGGCGCATCCCCTGGAAGAGCTGGGGAAAGTACGGGGGATACTGGAAATGGAGCCAGTGCGGGTCCAGCGCGTCGTGCGCGAGCGGCAGCGCCTGGAGGATGAGGAGCGCCGCGGCGCACGACCTGGGCCAGGACGCGAGCGCGGGGTGGCTCCCGAGGAGGACAAAGAAGAACCCCGCCCCGAACACGATGATGAGCGGCGAGAGCCAAACGGCCGCCTGCCTCTCGCTGTCGCCGGAATTGAACACCGACTGCGCGAGGACCAGGACGAGCAGCGAGATTGCGAACAGCCAGCGCAGCCGGTTGACGGGCCCCGACCGGAACACGTAGAGCCAGCCCGCGGCGAAGAAGGCCAGGAACCACATGGCTCCGCCCGACCACACGCGGGACCCCAGGTTCTCCTGGATCGAGGTGAGCGCCTTGTTGCCCAGCTTGTTCAGCTCGATCTCGGGCAATCGCGCCGAAAGCGTCGCCCTTACGACGGAGGGCTCCGCGGTCAGGTCGCCGGACTTGAGGGCGATGTTCTGGACGGCGAGCCCGACGGGATATCCCGTCACCGCAAGGTTGCGGACCACCCAGGGCCCGGCCACGACGGCAAACCCGCCTAACAGGACCGCGAGGGCGCGCCACCTGGCCCCGGCGCCGAATTTTCGCGCCGCGCCCCACGCGGCGACGGCAAGAAGGGCGCCGGCGGAGTACTCGGTAAGGAACAGGGCGCCGCACAGGGCGCCCAGGGCGCAGAGCGGCGCCCAGGCGCGCCCGAGGTCCTCGGCCGATTCCACGCGCCACCACGCGTGGAACGCCCCGAGGGCGAGCACCATCATGAGCGCGGTTCCGTTGATCGCGACAACCTCCTTCCATGCCGGCAGCGAGACGAAGAGGGCAACCGCGGCGAGCCAGCCCGAGGGAGCGCCGAAGAGGCGGCGGGCCAGGTCGAACGCGAGCCAGATCGCGAACCAGAACAGTGCAAGGTTCAGCGCGAGCAGGAAATAATCGGCCGCGTATCCGTACGGGGGCGAGGGCGCCGGGGCAAAGAGCGCCCCGTGCCCGAGGTGAAGGAAAACCCACATCGGCCCGGCGATCACGACCGGATAGAGCGGCGCCTGGTACACCTCTGGATAGGGGGTCGACGGGTCGAAGCGCATGCCGCGGGCCTTGAAGAACGCGGCCGCCTGGGGATAGATCACCTGGGTCGTGAAGCCCCCGCCCGTCGCGACCTGGCGCGCCATGTCGGCCTGCGCGAGCGTCGCCTCGCTCGTGGCGCCGTGGAACTGCATCCACGCGACCCGGATCGAGAGCGCGAATCCGCAGAACATGAGCGCGCCGAGGAGCACCCAGCGCGCGCCGCGGCCCGCCTCGAGCCAGTGGATGAACTCCTGCGCCGTGCGCGGTCGCGCGCTCATCTATCGACCACGTCCAGCTCGGGCCACTGCGCCAGTTTCCGGTGGAGCGTGCGCCGGCTTATTCCCATGAGACCGGCCGCCTTGGTCCGGTTTCCCCGCGACTTGATGAGCGCCTCCCTGAGGATCCGCTTCTCGTTCTGCTCCACCGAGAGCGTGGGGGCCGATCCCGCCCCGCCCGCGTCACCGGGCCGGGCGGCGCTCGCCGGGGTCGCCGGCGGGGCCCTGAACCGCGGGTCCAGGTCGTACTCCGAGACCTTGCCCCCCTTGCGGAGGACGACCGCGTTCTCGCAGAAGTTGCGCAGCTCGCGGATGTTCCCGGGCCATGAGTAGGCCTGCAGGGTCTTCATCGCGCCCGGTTCAAACTCGATCGGGGGCACCCCGTTCTCCTTCGAGAAGATGGCGACGAAGTGCGCCAGAAGGGCCGGGATGTCCTCCCTCCTCTCGCGCAGCGCGGGCATCACGAAGCGCACGACATCGAGGCGAAAGAAAAGGTCCTCGCGGAACTTCCCGTCGCGCACGAGCTGCTCGAGGTTCCGGTTGGTCGCCGTGACGAGGCGCACGTCCAGCTCGACCGTCTTCGAGCCTCCGACGCGGTCGATCGACTTGGTCTCGAGGAACCGGAGGAGCTTCACCTGGATCGAGCCCGAGATCTCGCCGATCTCGTCCAGGAAGAGCGTCCCCCCGTCGGCCGACTCGAACCTGCCGATCCTGCGCTCGGTGGCGCCCGTGAACGAGCCGCGCTCGTGCCCGAAGAGCTCGCTCTCCAGGAGGGACTCCGAGAGAGCCGCGCAGTGCACGGCGATGAAGGGCCCGTGGGAGCGCGGGCTCGCCTGGTGGATCGCCTGCGCGATCAGCTCCTTGCCGGTGCCGGACTCGCCCTCGATGAGGATGGTCGCCTTGGACTGCGCGACCTTCCTCACCCGCTCGATCACGTCCTTGAGAAGCGGCGAGCTGCCCACGATCCGGTCGGGGTCGAACTTCTCGTCCAGGCGCTCGTGGAGCTGCTGGACCTCGACCTCAAGCGTCTTGGTCTTGAGGGCCCTGCGGATCAGCACGTCGAGGCGCTCGATGTTGACGGGCTTCGCCAGGAAGTCGACCGCCCCGCGCTTCATCGCCTCGACGGCCGTGTCAATGTTCCCGTAGGCCGTCATCATGAGGACCGCGGGCTTGTTGGCGAGGGCGAGGGCGCGGTCGATGATCTTGAGCCCGGACTTGCCGGGCATCCGGAGGTCGGTCAGGACGACGTCGAACGGCTGGGAGTCCATCAGGTTGAACGCCTCGTCCGCGCTCGCCGCGATCGCCACGTCGTAGTTCTCCGAGAGCGCCTGCTTGAGGCCCTCGCGGGTGTGCTTCTCGTCGTCGACGATGAGGACGCTTGGGACCATGCAGCCATTCCAAGCGACCCGCCCGGGCGGTCAAGCCCGGGCCGCGCCCTACGGCTTGGCCGGCTGCCCCAGGCGCTGCGCCACGGGCGCCAGGCGGCTGAGCATCAGGCTGGGGGGAGGCGCGCCGTCCACGAGCTCGATGAACTTCTCCCTGCGCACCCTCAGGAAATCCTTCACCTTCTCGCGCTGGCCGTCGTCGAGCTTGAGCTCGGTCGTCATGCGCTCGAGCGTCATCGGCAGGACGACAAAGTAGGCGAGCGTGCGGAAGGGCCGCTGCAGGAGGCGCTCGATCTCCTCGTCGGACAGGGGCTTGTCGTCCTCCGTCGTCGGCACGTGTTGGGACCGGAACTTCTTCAGGTAGGCGGCATCCTGGTCGGGGGTGAGGACCGTGAGCATGTCGCGGTCAAACTGCGCATAGAGGTCGTTTTCCCTGCCCCGGAAAGCGTCGATCTCCGGCCGTATCTTCTCTATCTGCTCGAGCAGCTCCGCCCGGTTGACGGGGGGCTTCTGGACGTTCGCCGGCGGACTCCGCCTTTCGCCGAACTCGCCCATGAACGCCGCCGGTGGGGCCGGGAACGGCCTGTGCCGCTCGACCCAGACCCCCGCGCCGAACCCGATCGCGAACACGGCGAGGGTCAGCAGCGCTGCTAGGAGGCGCTCCCTCATAGGCCCTGCTCGAAATCGTTCGCCTGCGCCGAGATCTCGCTCCAGCCGGCCAGGTTCTGGACTTCATCGGCGCTGGACATGCGGGCGCTGTAGATGGCGGCGGCGGCGAGGCAAAGGCCCGCCGTGGCGGCGCACATGGCAAAATGCGCCACGAGGAGGGGCGAGGGGCGCGCGAGGGCGGCCCTCAGCACCCGTTCGGGGAACCCCGGCTTGATTAGGGACGCGGCGTGCTCGCGCAGCTGCATCCATGCTTTGTCTTCAGTGTTCATCGGGTTGGTAGTGTTTGCGTAGTTGTTCGCGCGCGCGGTGCAGGCGTGCCTTCACGGCGGCGACGGTTGTCCTGAAAGTCTCGGCGATTTCCGCGTGGGTCCGGCCCTCCTGCACCAGGGCGATGAGGGCGCGGTCCTTGGGCCGGAGCTGGGCGAGGGCGTGCCTGAGCGCATCGAGCTCCTCCGAGTCCACGGCCCCGGCGGGTTCTGGCACATTCTCGTGCTCCGGAGCGAACGGGGTGAATATCCGGCGCAGCTTCTGCCGGCGCAGGTGGTCGATGCACGTGTTCCGGGCCAGGCGGAAGAGCCAGGACTCGAACTGGTCGGGGGCATTGAGCCTCGCCAGGGCCCGGGCCATCTTGATGAACACAAGCTGGACCAGGTCCTCGATGGAGTCATTGCGGCCGATGATGGCATACGTGAAGCCCGCGACACGGTGCTGGTAGGAGACAATGAGCTCCCGCAATGCGACCTCGTCGCCGCGCTGTGCCCGGCGCACCCGGTCGCCCAGCGGGGTCGTTGAACTTTGTTCCATGCGTTTGACATTGCACTACTTGCGGCCTGACGCAGGTCTGGCCGGAAAGATGCGCTTTTTCAATTGGCGCAAGGTCTCGCTCCATGCAACCTCCGATCGGAGGGGGGTGTCCACCTTGGCGACCTTCCTGCCACCCGAGCCCACCCCGAAACCATGCCCCATAAGACAACCCCTGAGAGTCGTTTAGGCCTCTGCCTGGCGGCCGCGGCCCTTTGCCTGGCGATCGCGTCCGCGGGCTGCGAGAACAAGTCGAACGACGAGCTGACGAAGGCGGTCGTGGCCGGGGAGAAGCAGGTGGCCATGGCGGGGAGCGGCACGTTTTTCGGGGGCCTGCTGCAGGCCAGGGTCACGGTCGGCCGCGGCATAGGCCACGGCCTCGG
>DATNLY010000210.1:0-5315 GCA_035602635.1 Opitutaceae bacterium
CTCATCCGCGGCATCGACCGGCTGCTCAGCGACAAGACGGGCCTGCCGGTCACGGTCGCCGAGGATCCCCTCTCCGCCGTGGCCAACGGGACCGGGGCCGTCCTGAACGACCTGTCCTGGCTCATGCAGAACGCGTGAGGATTGGGCGATCCCAGCGATTCGACCAAGCCCGGCCCTTCGTCACGCTGGGCCTCGCGTTCGCGGTATGGCTCGTGGCGCCCGTGGCGCTTAGGACCTTCTCGCGCGCGAGCTTCTTCGAGATGACCGCCCCCGTGGCCGCGACGGCCTCCTACGTGGGCGACCTCCAGCGCTTCTGGGCCCTTCGGCTCCATTCCAAGGAGGAGCTGATCGAGGCCGGGCGCGACATGGCGCGGATCGACGCCTCGTACGCCATCTCCGTCCAGCGCAGCGGCGCCCTGGAGGCGGAGGTGGCGCGCCTCCAGGCGCTGCTCCACATGCCCGCCTCGGAGCATTTCCGGTTCGAGCACGCCCGCGTCGCCCAGCGCGACTTCTCCGGGTGGTGGCAGCGCATGGTGATCCGCAAGGGCGCCGACTTCGGCATCCCCGTCGGCGCGCCGGTGGTCTTCAGCGGCGGCCTCGTGGGTCGGGTCTCGGAGGTCCACGCCTACACCTCGGTCGTCGAGCTCGTGAGCGACCCGGGGCTCAGGATCGCGGCCGTCGTGGAGGGCGACACCCGGCCGATAAGCTACCAGGGCGCCGAGAACCAGGTGTTCGGCCCGGCCCGGGGCGTGATCGAGTTCGTCCCCCTGGACGTGTACGCGAACGCCTCGGCGCCCAAGCTCCTTTCAACATCCGGGCTCGGCGGGGTGTACCCGGCCGGGCTGACCATCGGCCGCATCGTCCACGTGGAGTCGAGCGAGGACGGCCTGTTCAAGACGGGCGAGGTCGAGCTCGACCCGCGCCTCGCGGAGCTGACCGAGGTCACCGTGCTTGTCCCGTCCAACCCCGGCTGAGGAAACGGCCCGCGATGCGCGTCCCCGCCATCCTTTTCCTCACGCTCTACCTGCTGCGCGCCCTGGTCGCGGAGGCCAACAGCGCGCTCTCCGGCCTCCACGTCTGGCTCTTTGCCGGCGGCCTCTTCGTCGCCTATGCGGCGCTCATGGCGCCGTTCAGCCAGGGCTTCGCCGCCTCGGTCCTCGGCGGCCTCCTCTGCGACTCGGCCGCGCCGGTCCCGTTCGGGACGCACGCGGCCCTGTTCGGCACCGCCCACGCGGCGGTCTACAACGTGCGCGAGCGGCTCCAGCGCGACGAGACCCTGGTCAGGGTCGTGGTGGTCCTGCTCCTCAACATGGCGCTCTTCCTCGCGATCTCGGCCCTGCGGATCCGGCTCGTCCCGTCCGGCGCCGCGGCATGGCCGAGGCTCCTCTCGGACCTCGGGTGGTCGCAGGCCGCGGTCGCGGTCGCCGCCCCGTGGTTCTTCGCGCTCCAGGTGCGCTCCCTCGAGCTGGGGCGCGCGCTCCCGTCTCGCTCGGCGTAGGCTGGCGGCCGAAATCCCCATGGCGGCGCCTTCCGAACGCTCGGGCAGCATGGTCGAATCCAGGACGGGATACGACCCGAGGATCATCGCGTTCCACGGGATCGTCGCCCTGCTGCTCGCGGTCCTGGCGTGCGGGCTCGCCTACCAGCAGATCATAAAGGGCTCGATCCACCACGAGCAGGAGCGCCAGCAGAACGAGAGGCGCATCATCACCCCCGGCGCGCGCGGCAACATCCTGGACAGGCAGGGACGGCTCCTCGTCGCCAACCGGGCGCGGTTCGCCGTCGTCCTCGACCTGGAGGCGCTGCGCCCGGACTTCCGCAGCGAGGCCATACGGATCCGCAACAACTACCGGGCGGCCGGGGACCAGGACCTCCCGAGCAACTCCCAGGTCGAGCGGATCGCGCACGTGAGCGTGGCGCAGCGCTACCTTGACCAGGTCAACGCGCTCCTCGGGCGCGCCGGGAGCGTCGACGGCGGGGCGCTCCAGCGCCACCTCGAGAGGCAGCTGCTTCTGCCCTACACGCTGGTGGACGACCTGAGCCCGGAGGAGTTCGCGAGGCTGACCGAGCGCCTGCCGGTCAACTCGCCGCTCCAGGTCTACCCCTCGTACGCGCGCACCTACCCCTTCGGGGCGGCCGCCGCCCACGTGCTCGGCTACGTCGGCGTCAACGAGAACGAGGACGCCGAGGAGTTCCCCGGCGGTGGCCTGGCGACCCTCAAGATCAAGGGCACTGTCGGGCGCGACGGCCTCGAGCGGCAGTTCGATTCCGTCCTCCAGGGCGAGGCGGGCTACACGATCCTGCGCGTCGACCCCGCGGGCTACAAGGTGAACCCCCCGATCGACCACCGCCTGCCGGTGCAGGGGAAAAGCCTGGCGACCAGCCTCGACATCGACCTGCAGGTCGCCGCCGAGGAGGCGCTTGGCGACCAGAAGGGCGCGGTGGTGGCCATGGACGTGCGCACCGGGGAGGTTCTGGTGATGGCGAGCGAGCCCGGCTACGACCTGAACGCGTTCTCGCCGCACCTGAGCCTCGCCGCCGCGGCCGACATTGAAAACCGCAAGGCCTGGAACAACAACGCCCTCAACGCCGTCTACTCGCCGGGCTCCACGTTCAAGATCGTGGTCTCGACCGCCGCGCTCCTGAGCGGCGCCATCACGCCGACGGACACGCCCGCCGACTGCGACGGCTCCATGATGATCGGCAACCGCCGGTTCACGTGCGACAACGGCCTGGGGCACCACGGCGAGCTTCAGCTCCCGGAGGCCATAGCGGAGAGCTGCGACATCTACTTCTACACCGTGGGCCTCAAGACCTCCGCCGAGGTGATAGCGGCCCAGGCGCGGCGCTTCCACCTCGACCGCCCGACGGGGATCGAGCTCCCGGGCGAGACGCACCGGATGCTGATCCCCGATCCCGCGTGGAAGCTGAAGGTCCGGGGCGAGGGCTGGAATCCCGGTGACACGGCCAACATGGCGATCGGCCAGGGCGACGTCCAGGTGACGCCGCTCGACATGGCATGCTTCGCCGCGTCGTTCGCGCGGGACGAGACATGGACGCGGCCGACGTTGCTCCACGATCCCGACCGCAGGCCCCAGCACACCGCGCCGACCGGCCTCTCCGCGGCGCAGAGGGCGGCGATCCTGAAGGGAATGGAGGGATGCACCCAGGAGGGGGGCACCGCGGCGTTCCTGACGACAATCGAGGCCATGCGCGTGCCGGGGGTCCGGATCGCCGGCAAGACGGGAACCGCGCAGATCAACAGCCCCCAGGGCAAGGTCGACGAGGCCTGGTTCATCTGCTTCGCCCCGCTCGAGAACCCGGAGATCGCGGTCGCGGTCGCGATCGAGGGCACGACGCCGGGCGAGAATTTCGGGGGCGGCCGCGAGGCGGCCCCCGTCGCCTCCGCGGTCCTCAGGAAATACTTTGCGAAGACCCGGGCGGGGGTCCTGGCCAACTGATCAGCCGCGGCGCGCCGCGGACGCCCTGCGGGCCGTCCGGAAGACCTCGGAGGGCCGCGGCCAGGTGGGCACCGGGCCGTACCGCAGCCGCTGGAGGTCGGCGACAAGCGCGGGCGGCCCCGCGACCCGCACGAGCCAGCGGCCGGCCTCCCGCCTGACGGGGTCGACCCGCCGGCCCCGGCCCATCGCCGCCAGGCGCCATCCGGCCGCGTACAGTGCCCACGCGCAGGCGGCGACCGCGCAGGCGCCGGCGAGCGTCCGGGCGACCCTCGCCGCGTCCCACGGCCCCGCGACCCACCTCCGGGCGCCGGACGCCGCCCGGTCGATCACCGAGCGCAGCCACTTGCCGGAGTTGTCGGTCGCCGCCTTGAAGGCCTTCAGCGTGTCGGCCTGGGACTGCTGGTCGAAGTTGACGATCCGACGGTACCAGAAGACGCGCAGGCTGTTCAGCCGGGCGGACCAGCTCCTGTCCATGAGGCCGGCGAGCGCGGCGGCGCCCTTCGAGTCGTCGGCGGCGGCCGAGGCGGACTCAAGCGGGTCCTCCCGGAGCCAGGCGCCCCTCTTCGGGTCCCACACCTCCGCCCAGGCGTGCGCGTCGGAGTTGCGGATCGTGAAGTTCCCCGAGTAGGCGTTCCAGGTGCCGCCCTTGAACCCGGTGACGACGCGGGCGGGGACGCCCGCCGAGCGCGCGAGCAGGACAAGCGCCCCGGCGAAGAGCTCGCAGTGGCCGGGCTCGCGCGACGCCATCCACCGCACGAGCGGGTCGCCCGGCCCCTCGGGTATCCTCGGCGAAAGCGAATAGCTGTGCTGGCCCCTGAGCCAGTCGTCCGCCCGCCTTGCGAATTCCGCGCTGCCCTGGTCGGCCGAGAGGCCGACCGCGGACACCATGCGCGCGAGCACCTTGGAGTCCCCTGAGGAGAGCCCGGTCTCAATCTGGAGCGGGAACCTCCCCTTCACGGCGCGGTTCCTCAGCCACCCGGCGAACACGCGGTCCGGCAGCACGGACATCTCGGGGCCCATGCCCTCCACCCGGTAGGCGGTCATCGACGCGGGCTCGTCGCGCAGGGCGACGATCCCGAGGTCGGTCGAGTACCGGTAGTTCTGGGCCTCGCGGAACCGCAGCAGGTCGAACCGGCCGATGGCCGGCAGGTAGCGGCTGACGCCGGCCTCCAGGTAGAAGGTCCACGTCGGGGCCCCGCGCGTGCCGCCCCCCTGGGGGCGCAGGTTGGCGTTCGTGCGCTCGTTCCTGAACTCGACCGAGCGCATCCTGGCCGAGAGCCTGAACCCGCCGTTGCGGTACTCGTCGAGCACCACCATCCGCCAGTAGGGCACGGCGGGGGCCTGCGCCGGGTCGGAGAGGTCCACGTCGAGCGCGACGCCGTCGTCCTGCAGGATCTCCGTGATGTCGCCGAACTTTATCGAGTCGCTGAACCCCGTCTTCGCCTTCCTCGTGACGAACCGCTCCAGGAACAGGCTGTTCTCGAGCTGGAACCGCGGTATGGCGAGGAAGAGGAGCCCCGACACGGCGACGACCCCGAGGAAGAGCGCGACCGCGGAGGCGATGAGCCGCCAGTCGGAGACCTCCCGCAGCCTCCTGAAGAGCCGTCCCCAGTCCGCATGCGCGGCCCAGAGGGGCACCACGCCGCGGACCGCGAGCACGGGCGCCTGGCCGCCCTCCGTCGAGGCCGCGATCGTGACCACCATGAGCAGCCCGAGCGCGCACGCGGTGAAGACGAGGATCTGGGCCGCGAACAGGAGCGACACCGTGAGGACGCCGGCCACCACTATCAGGAAGAGGCCGAGGACGACGATCTGCAGGTCGTCGCGGCGGGCCCGGTGGCTGATGCCGCGGTA
>DATNLY010000211.1:0-3759 GCA_035602635.1 Opitutaceae bacterium
ATGACCCGGCTTCCGAGAGGGCGCCTTCCCGGGCTGGGATGCCGTCGCTCTATCCATCTGGACTACACACATTTATCACGGCGCGTGAGGAGGCCGATCCATGGGGTCGACCTGATTCGTGCGCAGGGAGTCCTCCGGCTCGGCTGGGGGTGGCATGGCGCGCGCAGCTTCCATTCGCCTTGGCGGTCTGCGCCGGGCTCAGGCCCCTCGGCACCGCGCCCCAACGCGGGATTGACACCGCACCCCCCACCCGCACGATCCACCCTCCCTCCAAGACATGAGCACCACCGAGCAGAAGCAGCAGACTCCCACTCCCGCGCAGATCCCGTTCACGGATCCGCAGGCCTGGGTGCGCTTCGTCACCGACACGGGCAAGATCCTGCCGCGCAAGTACACGGGGCTCTGCGCGAAGCACCAGCGCGCCGTCACGCGCACGATCAAGCACTCGCGCAACATGCTGCTCACGAAGTGAGCGGGGGGGCGCCAGACGCATAGACGCCGGAGCTCAAAAGGCTCCGGTCTTTTTTTGCCCGGCCCGCGGCACCTCAGACGATGTCATTAATGGCCCGCATTTACCGGGGCAGCCCGCGCAACCTTGCAATGCTCGCCGCGCGCCTTCGAAAGGGCGGCCTTGTCGCGGTGCCCACGGAGACAGTCTACGGACTCGCGGGCGACGCGACCAGCCGGGCGGCATGCCGGCGGATCTTCTCTGCAAAGGGCCGGCCGTCGAGCGACCCGCTTATCGTCCACATCGCCTCCCTCCGGGACCTTGCCCGCGTCGCCCATGCCAATCCCGCGGCGCTCCGGCTCGCCGCGAGGTTCTGGCCTGGGCCGCTCACGATCGTGCTTCCAAAGACGGGCGCAGTCCCGGACGAGGCGACCGCGGGGCTGCCGAGCGTCGCCGTCCGGATGCCCTCCCACCCGCTTTTCCGAAGGCTGATCAGGCTCGCCGGCGTGCCCCTCGCGGCGCCGAGCGCCAATCCGTTCGGCTACGTGAGCCCGACCACCGCGTCCCATGTCAGGCTGAGCCTGGGCTCGAGGGTGAGCCACATCCTCGACGGCGGCCCCTCCAGGATCGGCCTGGAATCCACGATCATCGACCTGCGCGCTCCCGGCCGCCCCGCCCTGCTTCGGCCCGGCGCCGTCACCCGCGGGCAGCTCGCCCGCGCGCTCGGGGTGCCGGTCGCCGTGTCCCGCCGGCCGGCGCAGAGGGGCCGAGGGCAGGTCGCGCCCGGCATGATGAGGCGCCACTACAGCCCGCGCACTCCCCTCACCCTTCACGCAAGGCTCACGCTGCGGATGGCCGCACGCGGGCATCCGGCCGACGCGTGGCTCTTTGTTTCGAGGCCCCGCGGATTCTCGCCCGGCCCTGGCGGGAACCTGTTCTGGCTCGACGCAAGGGGCGACCTGCGGCGCGCGGCGCGGCGGCTGTTCGCAATGCTTCGCAGCCTGGACGAGGGCGGGTTCCGGCGGATCCATGCCGAGCGCCCGTCGGGCGCGGGCCTCGCGGAGGCCCTGGCGGACCGGCTCGCGCGGGCCTCGGCAGGGGGCGTCAGCGCACCACGGCGGCCAGCTCGCTCAGGAGCCGCTCGTTCTGGTCGGCGGTCCCGACGGTCACGCGGACATACTCGGGCAGGCCGTACGAGTTCACGGGCCTGACGATCACCCCGCGGCGCTGGAGCTCGTCGGACACGCGCGTCCCGTCTCCCACCCTGACGAGGACGAAGTTCGCCTGGCTGGGTATGAACGCGAGCCCGAGCTCGGCGAAGCCCGCCTCGAGGCGCCTCAAACCCTTTCGGTTCTCCCGCGCGCACTTGCGCCTGAACCTCACGTCGTCCAGCGCGGCGATGGCCGCCGCCTGCGCCACCGCGTTGACGTTGAACGGCTGGCGGACCCGGTCGAGGAGCGACGCCATCTCGGGCGTCGAGTACCCGTAGCCTATCCGCAGCGACGCGAGGCCGTAGATCTTCGAGAACGTCCTCAGGCCGATGACATTGCGGCCCTCGGCGACAAGCGGGCGTATGTCGGGCGCCGCCTCCGCATAGTCGCCGTACGCCTCGTCCACCACGCAGATGGCGGTCCCGGGGAGCGAGCGGATGAATTCCAGGAGCTCGGCCTCGGAGTTCGCCGTGCCCGTCGGGTTGTTGGGGGTGGCGACGACGACCAGCTTTGTCCTTTCCGTCACGGCGCGGCCGAGCGCCCGCAGGTCGTTCCTGAAGTTCGCGAGCGGCACCTCCACGGGCCGGGCGCCGAAGAGGAGCGCCACCAGTCTGTACACCACGAATTCCGGCAGGCCCATGACCACCTCGTCGCCGGGCCCGAGGAAGACGTGGCCGAGGAGCTCGATCACCTCGTTGGAGCCGTTGCCGATCACGAACTGCCCGGGGGAGAGCCCGTGCTCGCGGGCCAGCCTCTCGCGGAGCGCGTAGCATCCCCCGTCGGGATAGAGCTGCCCCTGCTCGACCGCGCGCTTCGCCGCCCTGACCGCGAGCGGCGACGGACCGAACGCGTTCTCGTTCGAGGCAAGCTTGATGATCCCCGCGGGATCCAGGCCCATCTCGCGGGCGACGTCGTCGATCGGCCTGCCCGGCTCGTAGGCGGGATAGGTGAGCACGTAGGGCTTTGCCAGGTCGGAGGGTTTCACGGCTTTGCGGCAGGCCATTGGAGACGAAGCCGGACCCCAGCAGAAGCCAAAAGGGAATCGCCTTCGGGGCCACGGGCCGGTTTAACGCTGGTTACCATGCTGAGCCGCCTGATCCCCCCCGGCCTTTCAGCCCCCGTCCTGGCCGCCGGGATTGCGGCGCTTGCCGCGGTCCCGGCCGGGGCCGGCGCCAAGCCGGCCCACCCGGTCATCGTCATCACCGGGCAGATATCGGGGGCGCAGTTTGAGATCGCCAGCCCCCCGGAGAACTGGAACCGCAACGTGCTCATCATCGCCCACGGGTACCGGCCGGACTCCGCGCCGCTCATCGCCGACCTCCACCCGGAGCGGGCCGCGCTCAAGGCCATCCTCGACGACGGCTGGATCGTCGCGACCACAAGCTACAGGCGCAACGGCCTCATCGTGGAGGACGCCATCTCCGACCTGGACGCCCTCCGGGCGTACATCGCAAACGCCTACGGCGAGCCCGAGCGCGTCATCCTCGAGGGCGACTCCCTGGGAGGGCTGATCGTCACGATCATGGCCGAGCGGGACAAGGGGCCTTACCAGGGCGCGGTCGTGTTTGACGCCGCCCTCTATTCAAAGGAGACCGACATGAAGGTGGGGCTGTCGCTGCTGCCGCGGATCCCGCTTCTCTTCGTGGCGACCGAGCGCGAGGTCGCCCCGGCCAAGAGCTACCTGACCTCGCTCGTCTCAAGGCCGGACCCCGTGGTCCAGCCCGAGCTCTTCCTCATCAGGAGGGAGGGCCACACCAACATCAACCAGGCCGAGCACCTCGCCGCGTTCCGCGCCATGAACGCGTGGATCGACGGCGGCCGGGACGCCCTGCCGAAGCCCCCGGAGAACGAGCCGTACTTCGATGCCACGGTCCAGGCCGACCCCGGGCCGTCGACCGCGGTCCTCCATGCGGACAGGCGCGGCTTCGACACGAAGGTCTCGGAGGTCGACGCGGTCTACGGGAACGTCCTGCTCCAGGCCCAGGCGGCGGACTTCGCCGCGGCGGGGGTCGCGCCGATGACCTACTTTGAGCTCAAGCTCGGCTCGGGCTCGCACCGCGCCCTCTACGGAAGGACCTACACCGACGTGAAGGAGGGCGA
>DATNLY010000217.1:0-2921 GCA_035602635.1 Opitutaceae bacterium
AAGGGGACGGTGCGCCACATCACGATGCGCTCGGAGGACAGCAAGATCTACCCCGGCATCACCAGGGTCCCGCCAGGAGGCCCCCCGAACTACCGGCCGCCCGACATGGCGAACATCAAGATCTACCCGAAGACCTACACGCGCGACGTGATGGTCTATGTCCCCGCCCAGTACGTCCCCGGAACGCCGGCGCCCCTCCTCGTGACGGACATCCCGGACGACCGGATGCCCGTCGCGCTCGACAACCTGATCGCACAGCACCGGGTGCCCGCGATGGTGGCCGTCATGATCCACAATGGCGGCGGCGACGCCCAGGGCAGCCAGCGCGGGCTGGAGCTCGACACCATGTCGGGACAGTACGCCGATTTCATCGAGTCGGAGGTGCTTCCGCTCGTGGAGACGACCTGCGGCGTCGTGATCACGAAGGACCCGGACATGCGGGCGGCGCTGGGCGGCAGCTCGGGGGGCGCCGCGGCGTTCACGCTGGCGTGGTACCGCCCCGACCTCTACCACCGCGTGATCACCTATTCGGGCACCTATGTGAACCAGGCGTACCCCTTCAATCCTGCCGCCCCCCACGGGGCATGGGAGTACCACGAGCATTTCATCCCCGGGAGCCCGCGCAAGCCCCTCCGGGTGTGGCTGGAGGTCGGCGACCGCGACAACTACAACCCCAACCCTCTGAACGACGGGATGCACGACTGGGTCGTGGCCAACAACCGCATGGCGACCGTGCTCAAGGCGAAGGGATACGACTACCAGTATGTCTACGCGCTCAATGCCGGGCACACCGACAAGAGGGTGCGCGAGCAGACCTTCGCGGAGGCCCTTGAGTGGGTGTGGAAGGAAATGCCCAAGAAGGGCGAGGAGTGAGGGCGCTCCTCAGCGTGAGCCCCTGAAGCCCGGCAAGCCCGTCCCGTTCACTTTTCGAGGAGGTCCATGTCGATGCTGGACAGGTTCGTGGCCCCCGAATCCTGCGGCGTGCCCTCGAGCCTGTTGACTATCAGGAGCCATTCCCGGGTCCCGGAGGAGAGCTTCACGGACATTTCCGAGGCGGGGAGCCTGTGCCTGGATTGGATACCCGCCTTGATGATTGATTTAACGAGGGCCGTGATCGCCGTCTCTTCGAGCGCCCTTCCGGAGAGGAGAATCCTTGGGGCATCCTGCCCAAAGTGGAACTCAACTGTGAGGTCCCCAAGGTGCTGCCTGTCTCGGCCCTGTTGAAAGCTCGCGTGGTATAGGAACCTGTAACCCTCCGTGGGTATTCCATGCGCGTTGTCGAGTTCCACGATGACATGATGGACGCCGAGGCCAATCCCACGGTCGGTGGGCCCCTTGTTCCCCTCGAGGAAGCTGATGATCGAATTCACGTTAACAAGAGACAGGTTTCCGTTCACTTCCTTCACCTTCACTTTCACCTGCGTCTCATAGCGCGCGAACAGGACCGGGAAGCGCTCCCTTCCGTAGGTTGAGACCATGTGCGTGAGAAGTTGCGTGACGGAGGCCTCCTCCTTCGAGGTCAAGCGGCGATTGGCAGGCACCATCGTGCCGTTCTCGAGCGCCCCAAGCGGCGCAAGCATCTCAACGAGCTTCCTCTCCTGGCTTGCCGACGATACCGAGAATGCGCCCCAGGGTCCCGCCGCGGAGAGGAGGCAGATCAGCGCGAGCGAGGCCGGAATCGCACGGGTCGAGCCTCCGGGCCGAACGGTGAACAGAATGGAAACGGCCAGGAGCCACACCCCGAGCACGAGGCCATAGTAGCGCGCCTCGGTGAAGCCGTACGGCGATATCCTCTCCATCATCGAGAGCAGTAGCAGGACCGCAAGCGGGCCAAGGGCCCTGAAAAAATACTTCCAGTACCACCGTGCCCAGCGCTCCGCATCGATCTGCCTTGCCGGCTGAAGGAGGAGGGCGGCCAGGATCCCGACCTCCGAGAAGAAGTAGATCGGCTTGCCGACCCATCCGTGCGGCCATGTCCAGGCCTTTGCTATCTTGAATGCGAAAAGGTACAGGATGACGAAGAAGACGATCACAAGCGGCGCGAGCGCGAACTGAGCGAAGGCCCTGAGTCCCCTCGGGTAGCTCGTGTCGCTCTCGAGCTCCTCCCTGCTTCTGGGCACTCCCCCCAGGAAGAAGAGGGTGTTGAAGATCCCGGCCATCACCGCCCAGAGCTCGGCGTACCGCTTCGGGTCCACCCTTATGCCGAGAAGCTTGTCCATGCTCCCAAGCGCCAGCGTCAGGCCGATGTACAGGACGGCGGAGTAGAGGAACGCCAACGCAAAGCGCTGGAAGAGCCTGCGGTTGAACTGCCAGTAGCCCCATTCCCCCGCTCCCGCGAGGCACGGCGAGTAGGCAACGGCAAAGTGCAACCCGATGTCGATCACCATGAAGCGAATCCAATGGATGTAGGGGACTCCCTTGTAGTCGGACGGAAAGGAGAAGGAATAGGCGACGAGAAGCGCCATCCCTATGACCTCGAGGGCCATCCCGAGCCTGCGGGAGGCGGCGCATTCGCGGACAAGCCTCAGGATAAGCATGAGCGGCAGCCCAAGGGCCGCGGCCATCACCACGTTTGCGACCGATATGCCGTCGTACTCGATCCCAACGATTGCGGCCGCCGTCCCCGCGACCGCCGAGAGCACCACGTAGGGGAACCGCGCGGTGACACGGCCCGTCTCCCTGAGCACCGTCTGAACCGTCGGGAAGGCGAGTTTCATTGGTACCTCGGTCGCGCGGGAATCGGACGGATCTGCACGGCGCAGGCCTGGGGTGTGCCCCTCAGGAGAGCTCCAGCAGCTCTCTTGTGGCTGGCACGTCCTTGATGATCTGGGAGGGTCCGGGCCCCACGCCGAGGTACCGGAGGTTGGGAAGGCCCGCGGGCCGGGATTCGCCGGCGTACGCGACGTCCAGGACGGCGCGCA
>DATNLY010000227.1:0-4421 GCA_035602635.1 Opitutaceae bacterium
TCCGCGACAAGGCGGGCCTCCCCGATGAAGTTCTTCTGGAATTCCGGTATCGCCGAGTACTCGCCGCGGATGAGCTTCACGGCGACCGTCTTCTTGAACTGGCCGGCCCCGTGCTGGTGCGCCTCGTACACGACGCCCATCCCGCCCTCCGCTATCGTGCGGACCATCTCGTAGGTGATCCCGCAGATGATCTGTTTGTTCGTTGCCACCGGGTGGAAATCGAAGCGGCCGGGCAGGGCGCTTGCAAGTGAACATTCCGCGCCCGGCCCGAAAACTGCTGCAGGCGCCGCCGCCCCTCACGGCGCCCGCCCAGTTTGACAGGCCGCGCGCCCCTCCTATGCTGGGCCCATGATCCTCCTCACGCCCAGGGCCGCGAACCAGGTGCGCGCGATGCGCGCCGCGGGCGGCGCCCCGGGCGGGCGCCTGCGGATCTTTGTCGAGACCGGGGGATGCTCCGGGCTCCAGTACGGGATGTCGTTCGACGAGCCCAAGGCCGACGACGCGCAGTTTGACAGCGAGGGCATCTCGCTCGTCATCGACCCGAAGAGCCTCGGGCACCTCGACGGCACGACCGTCGACTTTGACGACGGCCTGCACGGCAAGGGGTTCGAGATCAAGAATCCCAACGCGCACACGACCTGCGGCTGCGGCAAGTCGTTCAACTGACCGCGCCGGGGCGCCGTCCGGAATGCAGGGCGACGATCCCCTGCGTCATGAGGGTGGCCGTCACCTGCTCGAAGCCCGCGGCCCGGATCTCCTGCGAGAGCTCCCCGGGCCCCGGAAAGCCCCCGATGGAGGTCCCGAGGTAGTCATAGGCCGCGCGGTCCCCCGTGAGGAGCCCGGCCACGAGCGGCGCGGCCCGTCTCAGGTGAAAGTCGTAGAGGGGGCGCAGCCAGGGCCGGGCCCGCGAGAACTCAAGGATGTGGATGCGGCCCCCGGGGCGCAGGACGCGGCGGATCTCGGCGAGGCAGCGCGCCCGGTCGGCCATGTTGCGCAGCCCGAACGCCATCGTCACGGCGTCAAAGGCCCCGTCGGGCAGCGGGAGGGCGAGGGCGTCGCCCTGCCTGAACTCCACGGCCGGGCCCGTTCCCGGCAAGCGGGCCTGCTTCGCCCGGGCCTCGTCCAGCATCGGGGAGCAGAAGTCCATCCCGAGGACGGTGGCACCCGGGGCAAGGGCGCGCTGCAGCGCGAACGCCACGTCGCCGCTGCCCGTCGCAAGGTCGAGGACGCTCCTGGGCCCGTCCCCTCGGACAGTCGCCACCAGGCGCGAGCGCCAGTAAATGTCGATTCCGAAGCTCAGGACGCGGTTGGCCAGGTCGTACCTGCCGGCAATGCGCCCGAACATCGATTTGACTGCCGCCGGGTCGGGCATGATTTAGGCGTGATAAGTATTGACGCAATTCATGTCAGACGAATAATTTACCTCGTTTAATCAAAGCCCACACCGAAAGGAACAATTCATGTCCACGAACCTCACCAAACGCGAGATCGTGTTAGAGATATACAGAAAGGCGGGTTTCCCGCAGAAGCAGATTGTCGACACCGTCCAGCAGACGCTCGACATCGTCCAAAAGGCGCTATCCGAGGGACGCAACGTGGAGTTGCGTAACTTCGGCGTCCTGGAAGTCCAGGTGCGCAAGCAGCGCGTAGGCCGCAACCCCAACAAGCCCGAGGCGGAGGTCATCATCCCGCAGAGGGCCGTCGTCAAGTTCAAGGCCGGCAAGATCCTGAAGCAGCAGTTGAAGAAGCTCGACCTGAGCACGCTCCTCTGACGCCGGACGGTGCCGGACCCCATTCGGTTCGCCCTGTGAGAGACCCGTCGCAACGTGTCCGTCGCTGATGGCCGCGTTCCAGAGCCTTCCGGGGTTTCGCGACTTTTATCCCGAGGATCTAGCGAGGCGCACCCATGTCTTCCGCGTGTGGCGGCAGACGGCGGGCGCCTTCGGGTTCGCGGAATACGACGCGCCAGCGCTCGAGCCGCTCGACATGTACCGGGCGAAGTCCGGCGACGAGATCGAGGGCCAGCTCTTCAGCTTCACTGACAAGGGCGGGCGCGAGGTCGCGCTCCGCCCCGAGATGACGCCAAGCGTCTGCCGGATGGTGGGCGAGAGGGCGGGCGCCCTCAAGCGGCCGGTCAAGTGGTTCAGCATCGGGGACTTTTTCCGGTACGAGCGGATGCAGAAGGGAAGGGGACGGTGCTTCTCCCAGATTAACGCCGACATCTTCGGCGAGGCCGGCCCCGAGGCGGAGATCGAGCTCATCGCACTCCTTGTCCAGTGCATGCGGGCCTTCGGCCTTTCGAGCGAGGACTTCCACGTGAGGCTGAGCGACCGCAACCTTTGGTTCCACTACCTGGGATCGCTGGGGCTCGACGGCCCGAGGATCCAGGCCGTGCTTGGCGCGGTCGACAAGTTCGACCGCCACGGCAGCGACGCCTTCAAGGGCTACGAGGAATCCTTCGGGCCGATGGATCCCGCCATTAGGGAGAAGATCCTCGCATTCCTGAAGATTGGCTCGATGGAGGCGTTGGAGAAGGCGCTCGGGACCGCCGGGTCCTCGGGTGCGACGGCCTCCCGGCTTGGCGACTGGCGCAGGCTTCTCGCGGGGCTGGCGGCCATGGGCCTCGCCGACTTTGTCCAGGTCGACCTCGGGGTCGTGCGCGGGCTCGCCTATTACACGGGCTTCGTCTTCGAGGCCTACGACAGGAAGGGGGACCTCCGGGCCCTGGCGGGAGGCGGCCGCTACGACGACCTTGTTGAAAAAATGGGCGGCTCCCCGCTCCCGGCGGTGGGCTTTGCGATCGGGGAGACGACCTTCAGCATCCTCCTTGGGGAGCGGGGGCTCTCCCCCGTCGTCTCCCACGCGCCCGACATCTACTGCATCCTCGGGGGCTCCGCAGAGAGGCAGGCCGCGTTCACCGACATCCACAGGCTGCGCGCCGGCGGCTACCGGGTCGACTATCCAATGAAGGACGTGGCCTTCGGCAAGCAGTTCAAGGCGGCCGCCGACTCCGGGGCGAGGATCGCGCTCATCTACGGGAGCGAGGAGTTGGCGAAGGGTGTCGTGAAGCTGCGCGACATGGGCGACCGCTCTGAGAGGGAGTTCCCCGCGTCCGAGGTCGAGGCGGCCGTGCGCGGGTATTTCCAGGGCGGTTGAGCCTAGCTCGTACGGGCGTATCCGGCGGGACTCTCGCCGGAGCAGTCTCGATTTCTTGCGATCGAAGTCTGGCGCGAATACGACCCCTCTTCGAACAGCGGCGACGCCCAAATGCGGCTAATCTTGCGGAGATTCAATCGGAGGCAATTCCTTGAACGGGTTGAAAACCTTTAGCCCCGGCCGCCGGAAATCCTTTTCATTACCGGTCACAATGGTCAGATTGTGACGGCGGGCCGTAGCAGCTATATAGCTGTCCTCTACCGGCATTCGCTGGCCCGCCTGCTCCAGTAATCGCTCCTGTTCGGCCCAAACGAACGCAACCGCGACGTTGAACCCGTGGATACGTCCATGCATGGCGTCGATAAGGCGCGTCAGCCATAATTGCAGGGCTTCCCGCGATTTCCCTTCCTTGTTTCTTACCCAGTAAGCCAGCTGAGCAATGACCACGGTACTCGTGTAACATGCGTCCTTTTCAGCCTCAAGCCAAGCCACGACACGAGGGTCGCCCAAGCGCTTGGCCGGCTGGCTCAGAACATCTGCATCCAAGAGCCAATTCATAGTTTTCTGCGTCGAGGCAATTCGCGATGTCGGATCTGGAGATCATCCATCGGAACAGGGCACTCTCTTAGCACGGCTAGCCAGTCGCCTTTTGCGGCTATGCGCCGAAAGACAAGTGTGTCGTCCTCCGGGTGGAATTCTGCTTCAAAATTGTCACCCGGGCGGGCCGGCGCGAGTGACGTAGGGACTGTTAGCCTGCGTTTGGCATCGAGAGTAAGGAGCATAGTGGGATCATCCCACTCGAGCCCACTTTGTCAAGTCGTCGTGTTTGAAAAGGGACCCTTTTTCGAATACTAGGCAAAAAGGCATTCGCGGTTCGCGCCGCCGCCGCACTTCGCTAAGCGTTAGCGCCACGTTTGGCTGTTCATGTGCCTATGGAGAAACGTTCAACTCTCCTGTTAAATCCGAATGTTTATCCCGAATTGCCAGTCACTCGGGTGGATATGACGTCTAACGAGCCAAATCGCCTCCAAGTCAGTCAGAACCTACGATCTGTGAAATGTTCACAGTTTGGGGTTGACCAGCATGTTCGCATGTGTGAAACATTCACACATGGAGCCAACGGACCTAAGCAAAAATGAGCTCGAAGTTCTTCGCATCCTTTGGGAGCGGAAGGAACTGAAGCCTGCCGAAATCCAGGAGGCGTTTTCGTGGACGATTGAAAACGCGACACTGCGCTCGATTCTGGTCAATCTGGTGGAGAAGGG
>DATNLY010000028.1:0-2169 GCA_035602635.1 Opitutaceae bacterium
CGCCCGCGTTGGTTCTTCCGTTGTGCTGGCGCACAAGCTCCACCTTCGCGACGTCCAGGTAGAGGTAGTCGATCACGACCTGCCTGGAGAACAGGCAGGAAAACACTCCCACCTGCGCCGTGAGCGCCCGCATCTCGACAAAGTCCGGCTCCGGGTATCCGGCGGGGTTCCTGGCGGAAAGTCCGCGCACGACCACGCTTCCCGTGAAGGGGTTGACGGTGAGAACCTCCATGCGGAACTCGAATCCGGTGACGGCGCGCAGCTCATGCTCGGCTACCGCGGGAAGGAGCGCCATCCACGCAAGCGCGAGCAGCGCGAAGGCGCCGCCAAGGAGCAGGCACGCCTTTGCCGTCCGGCTCATGCGAAGTCTTCGGTGACGAGGATGATCGCGGGCTCCGGCGCGATGAAATCGAGCTCCGCCGAGAATGGAAGGAGCGCGCTGTCCCCGGGGGCGAGCGGCCTCGAGGCGGACGCGTGGCCGGAAACCGCGACCCCGCCCGCCGCGACGCTGAGGATCCTCGGCTGCTCTCCCGCGGAGAAGTGGAGCGACTCGCCCCTTCCAAGCACGACCCGGCGGATGGCGAACTGGTCGCAGGAGGCGATCGTGCCGGACGTCGGGGCGGCCCTGACGAGCTCGGGCGGGCCCCCGTCCCATTCGATCGAGCGGAGCGACTCCTCCACGTGGAGCGCGCGCGGCTTCCCGTCGAGACCGACGCGGCCCCAGTCGTACAGCCGGTAGGTGGTGTCGGAGTTCAGCTGTATCTCGAGGATAAGGTTGCCCGCGTCGATCGCGTGGACCTGCCCGCTGTCCACGAATATCGAGTCGCCCGACGCGGCCGAGACCTTGTTCACGCAGGACTCCGCGGTCCCGTCCGCGACGGCCCTCTCGAACATCGCGCGGGTCACGCCCGGCTTGAGCCCGACGAAGAGCGCGGCCCCGGGCGCCGAGTGGGCGACATACCAGATCTCCGCCTTCGCCTCGCCGCCGAGGGACGCCGCCACGCCGGCCGGGGGATGGACCTGGAGGCTCAGCCGCTCGGAGCAGTCCAGCCACTTGACGAGCAGGGGGAAGCGGGCGTCCGCGGGCCATTGGGGGCCCATGAGCTTCGCCGCGTGCCGCTCGATCAGCTCCCGAAGGGTGGTGCCGTTGTAGGGCCCCCCGCGGACGCGCGACTGGGCCTCCGGCCGGTCGGCGATCTCCCAGCTTTCGCCTATGGGGGATTCGGGGGGCAGCGTGCGGCCGAGGAGCGACTCGAGCCGCCGCCCGCCCCACACGCGTTCTTGGTAAAGAGGTTGGAATTGAAGAACTTCTCGCATGTGGGCCGTTATCGAGATTATTGTAAAAAGGGTCGGGAGGGGTTTACATTTGACCGCCCCGACCTCTAGCGTCCATTCCGCAATTCACTGCGTCCGGCAGCACAGATGCCCAAGCCAGATAGTTCAAATCCAAACGGTCCGTCGTTTCAAGGCCCCCGCTACCGTCCGAACTGGATGGCGGCGATCATTTGTTTCATCGCGGCGACCTATCTCACTGCGGCGCTGATCAGCTACGACCCGAACCAGAGCCGGTTCCACTCCACCTCGCCGGTCGCGAACAACTGGACCGGCTCGTTCGGGGCGAACACGGTGTGGGTGCTCTTCTTCTCGATAGGCGTCAGCGCGATCTGGCTCCTCCTGTCCCTCTACTGGATGTCCTACGTCGCCATCCGCAAGTCGCACCACCTGGTGGCCGCACGGGTAACGGCGGTCGTGATCGCCGTCGTCTCGTGGTCGGGCCTCATGTCCATGTTCTCCGGCGCCACGAACAACTATTTCCCGCGGGGCTTCGGCGGATGGACCGGCCAGGTGATCTACAAGAGGCTTCTCGCCGACGCGCTCGGGCCATTCGGCGCCGGCCTGCTCCTCGGCACGATCTACTTCTTCGCGCTCCTGTTCGTGATCACGAAGGACATCGGCTCCGAGATTGAGAAGATCATGTCGAATTTCGCCGAGTGGAGGGCCGAGCGCGCGAAGCGCAAGGCCGCGCTCGCCGACGAAAGGGCGAAGCGCAGGGAGGACAGGATGAAGCAGAGGGCCGCGATTGCGGCGGGTCCGGCCGCCCCCGCGGCGCCGGTGGGCCCGACGGGGGCGAAGAAGGTCTTCTCGGCGGGCGCCGACGACCCGCTGGCC
>DATNLY010000230.1:0-5169 GCA_035602635.1 Opitutaceae bacterium
CGCCTTCCGGGACGACGAGGCGCTGCTCTTCGAGGCGGGCACCGGGATCGGCAAGTCGCTCGCGTACCTTGTCCCGGGAATCATCCACGCCACCGACTGCGGCCGGCAGCTGATCGTGTCGACCCACACGATCTCGCTCCAGGAGCAGATCGAGAGGATGGACCTGCCGCTGTGCCGGCGGCTGTTCGGCTCCGAGCCCGGGCTCGACCGCTACGCCGGATTCGCGTCCACGGTCTTGGTCGGAAAGTCCAACTACCTCTGCACCTCCAGGCTCTCGCACGCCCTCGCCGAGCGGGCGAGCCTGTTCGACGACGCCGGGTATGCGGAGCTCCAGCGGATCGCCGACTGGGCGGACGCGACGCCGACCGGGCTCCGCCACGATCTCCAGCCGGCCCCCAGCCCGGACGTGTGGGAGTCCGTGAACGCGGACTCCTCGTCCTGCTCGAGGCGCAACTGCGACTGCGAGCGCTGCTTCTACCAGCGGGCGCGCGCGCGGGTCCGCTCCGCGCAGGTGATCGTCGTCAACCATGCGCTCCTCTTCTCGCTCATCAGCGCGGGCGGCGCCAGGGCCGAGGGCGCCGGGCCCGGCGCCTCGGGCGTCCTCTTCCCCGGGGACTTCGTCGTCCTCGACGAGGCGCACACCGTCCAGGAGGTCGCCGAGGAGAACTTTGGCCTGGCGCTCGGCAGCCTGGGGGTGGAGAGGACGCTCAAGCACCTGTTCAACCCGAGGACGCGCCGCGGCATCATGAAGAAGCGCGCCGATCCCGAGTTCCGCCAGCGGGTCGCCGACGCCCTCGACGCCTCGGAGCAGTTCTTCGGGTCGGTCGCCTCGAGGCTCCTCGCGGAGCGGCCGGTGGCCCGGGTCCGCGAGGAGGGCGCGGCCGATCCCGTTCTTGGCGAGCCGCTCGCCGCGCTGGAGCGCAGCGTCGCGAAGGCGGCCGACAGCCTCGAGGACGGGCGCGAGCGCGACGAGTTGCTGGAGCAGAAGTCGCGCCTTCGGGCGATCCGCGGGGGGATCGACGAGTGGCTCTCGCTCGCGAACAAGGGGCATGTCTACTGGGCGGAGCGGGGCGGCCGCAGGCAGACGATCGTGACCCTGCGAAGCGCGCCGGTCGACGTGGCACCCGAGCTGGAGCGCTGCCTCTTCGGGGCGGGGGTCAGCGTCGTCTGCACGAGCGCGACGCTTGCCGTCGCCGGGGAGATCGCCCCCTTCGCGGCAAGCGTCGGCGCGGGCCCGGCAAGGACCGGGATCGCGGGCTCGCCGTTCGACTTCGAGCGCAACATGCGGGTCTACGTCGCGGCGGACATCCCATTCCCCTCGCTCCAGGATTCGCGCACCTCGATCGAGGCCCTTGCCGACTACGTGGGCTTCTGCTGCGGGAGGGTCCGGGGCGGGTCGCTCGTGCTCTTCACAAGCTACGCCGACATGAGGGCGGTCGCCGCGATCGTCGGCCCGGTGCTCGCGCCGCTCGGGCGCCCCTTCCTCATGCAGGGCGGCGACATCTCGAGGACCGAGCTCGCCCAGCGGATGCGCGACGCGGGCAACGCCGTCCTCTTCGGGACCGACAGCTTCTGGACGGGGGTCGACATCCCGGGCGACGCCCTCTCGCAGGTCGTGCTGGCGCGCCTGCCCTTCAGCCCACCCTCGCACCCCATTTCCGAGGCGAAGTCGGAGCTCATCCGCGACCGCGAGGGCGACCCGTTCAGCGAGCTCACCCTCCCGGAGGCCCTGATCAAGTTCCGCCAGGGCGCGGGGAGGCTCATCCGGACGACGACCGACCGCGGGCTGATCACGGTCCTCGACAGCAGGGTCCTTGCGAAGTCCTACGGCCGGCTGTTCATGGAAAGCCTCCCGCAGGCGTCATTTGTGCGCCTGACGCGGGAAAACCGGCAGGAGCAATTTCGTCCTTTCACCTGAGGGGAGCGGGCGTACTCTCTACCTCCCCGATGACGATCCTCCGTGCCACGCACACCACCGATATCGGCAATGTCCGGACCGAGAACGAGGACCGCTTCCTGTTTGACGAGGAGACGCACCTCTTCGGCGTCGCCGACGGGGTCGGCGGGCTGCCCGGCGGTGGCGAGGCCGCCGAGCTGGCGGTCAATGTGGTCTCGGCCGCCGTCCGGGCGAAGGGGCCCTACGCGGACCTCGACATGAGGGCGATCGTCGGGGAGGCGAACGAGGCCGTTTCCGCGCTGGGCAGGCGCATCAGCCCCGGCGTCGGTATCGGCTCGACGCTCGTCGTGGGTTGCGTCCGCTGGTCCACGCTCAAGCTCGCCCACGTGGGCGACTCCCGCGCGTATTTCTGGCGGAAGGGCGACTTCATGTGCCTGACCGAGGACCACTCGGTAGAGAACGAGGCCCGCCGGCGCCGCGCCCGCGGCGAGGTGGTGTACTACAGCGAGTCTCAGAAGGGCGCCCTGACCCGCTGCATCGGGCAGGCGGCGCCCCCCGAGGTCGACGTCGCGGACATTCCGCTCCTGGCGGGCGACCGCATCGTCTTCTGCACGGACGGCGTCACGCGGCTGATCGCCGACCAGGAGTTGAACGAGATCATCGCCGCGACCGACGACCCCGCCGCGATCTCGCGCGGGCTCGTCACGCTCGCGGTGACGCGCGGCGGGCCCGACAACGCGACGGTGGTCGCGGTTGTCATCGACATGCCCTGAGGGGAGGCCGGGCGGGATTTTTCCCCGGCGCTCAGGCCACGAAGGGGTTGTAGCGGAGCTCGTTTCCGGCCGTCGTCATCGGCCCGTGGCCCGGCGCGACGACCGTGTCCGCGGGAACGGCGGAAAGCACCCGGCGCAAGTGGGCTCGGAGCTGCCTCTGGCAATGGTACGGGCCGCCTGCGGATCCGGCGAAGACAAGGTCCCCCGACACCAGGAGGGAACGCGCCGTCGGCAGGGCGGTCGAGCGCACATGGTAGCAGTTGTGCATGGCGCAGTGGCCCGGCGTCCTGAACGCCGTCACCTCCAGCGCGCCGGAGCGGCAGGTCTCCCCCTCCCCCATCCCGACCGCGGGCGCGGCCTGCGCCCCGGACGGCACGTACGCGGCGGCCGCGCGGAACCTCCCGAGCACGCCGGCGAGCCCGCCGGCGTGCTCCGCCTCGACGTGCGTGACAAAGACCGCGTCAATCCCCCGGATTGACGGCGGCCAGGCCGACTCCAGGGCGGCGGCTCCGGGGCCCGTGTCAAACAGGAGCCCGCCTTCGGCATCGGCCTCGGCCACGATGTACGCGTTGACGACCCCTATCCCGTGGGTCATCCGCAGCGGCCAGACGTGGAAGGGAAGCCCCTCGGGATCGGGCAGCGGGTACTTGCCCGAGGCCAGGGCGCAGAGTCCCACCTCGTTCAGGCCCAGTACCGCCGCGATCCTCCGGCATTCCGCCGGGCCCAGCTCCGGGCGGTAGTCGACGGCGTCCATGATCGCCGACACCGGGACGCCGGACCTCTCGGACAGGGCCTCAGGGGTGAGGCCCGCGCAGCTCATTGCCTTCTCGAGCACGTCGCCGAGTTCGTCTTCCAGGGGGATCTGCAGGATGGGATCCAAGGTACCTTGATGGGCCAGCGCCCCGGACATTAGCCGCTCCTCGCGGAAAATTCAACGCATCTGCTCCCGATGCAGCGTTGAACTCGGCTGCGGAACCGTCTGGACTCCGGACCCCATGGACCCCTCGCAGCAGGAGATTCTCGACATATTCACGCGCACTCGCGCCCTCCTGACCGGCCACTTCGTCCTGCGCAGCGGGCTGCACAGCGGCCATTTCTTCCAGTGCGCCCAGGTCTGCCAGCACATGGACGCCGTGGAGCGGCTCTCGGAGCTGCTGTTGGCGAAGGTCCGCGCCCAGGGCTGGCAGTTCTCGACTGTGCTGGCGCCGGCCATGGGCGGCCTTGTCATCGGCCAGGAGGTCGCCCGGCAGGCAAGGGCCCGCTACATCTTCTGCGAGAAGGAGAACAACGTCCTTGTCCTTCGGCGCGGGTTCAGGTTCGCGCCGGGGGAGCGCGTCCTCGTGGTCGAGGACGTGGTCACCCGCGGCGGCCGCGTGCTCGAGTGCCTGGATATCGTCCGAAAGGGGGGCGCCGCCGCGGCGGGCGTCGCCATGCTGGTCGACCGAAGCGCGGGATCCGCGCGCTTTGACGCGCCGTCCCTCTCGCTGCTTGAGCTCAGCTTTCCCACCTACCCGGCCGACGCGGTGCCCGAGGCCCTCGCGAGGCTGCCGGTCGAGAAGCCTGGGAGCTGACCGCGGGAAAGGCGCGCCTCAGCGCGTCGTCACGACGATGTACCTCTGGTAGCCGCGGTAGGAGACCAGAAGCAGGTTGTGCCCCGGGTGGAGGCTCGCCCTTGCCGACGCGACGTCGTCGACCGGCGTGCGGTTGACCTCGACGATCACCGCGCCGAGCGGGAGGTCCTCGGCATGCTCCGAATTCTCCTTCACGTCGGTCACGACGACGCCCGTGAGGCGCGGGTCCAGCTCAAAGCGCTTGCGCAGTTCATCCGTGATCTTGCCGACCTGGACCCCGCTAACGAACTCGTTTGGCGACTCCGCGAACTGGGTGAGCGTGACGTCGACGCTGACCGGCCTGCCGTCCCGGGAGAGGTCGATCGCCACCTTGCTGCCCGGGCGCATCTGCGCGATCGTCAGGCGCAGCTCGTCGCGGCTCTGGATCTCCTTGCCGTTGACCCTCAGGATCACGTCGCCGCGCTTGACGCCCGCCTTCTCGGCCGGACCGTCGACCGTGACCTCGGTGATGATGACTCCCTTCGCGTCGCTCGGCAGGTGGACCTGCTCCGCCACGTCGGGGGTGAGCGGCTCCGAGCCCACGCCGAGGAAGCCGCGGGTCACGGTCCCGGTCTCGATCAGGCTCTTCATGACACCGGCGGCAAGGTTCACCGGGACGGCGAAGCCGATGCCGATGTTGCCGCGCGACGGGGAGACGATCGCGCTGTTGATCCCGACGAGCCGGCCCTTCGCGTCCACGAGCGCGCCCCCGGAGTTCCCGAGGTTGATGGCGGCGTCCGTCTGGATGAAGTCCTCGTAGCCTGCGACGTCGTCCAGGATGTGGACGTTTCGGCTCTTGGCCGAGACGATCCCCATCGTGACCGTCTCGCCGACGTCCAGCGGGTTGCCCACGGCGAACACGACGTCCCCGACGCGCAGCCGGTCGCTG
>DATNLY010000030.1:0-4991 GCA_035602635.1 Opitutaceae bacterium
CTCGCCGTCGTCGATGATCCGGCGGGCGACCTTGAACGCGAGCGCGTAGGTGTCCATCCCCCCGATGTGGGCGTAGAACAGGTCCTCCGGGTCGATGGACGGGCGGCGCAGCTTGGCGTCAAAGTTGAACCCGCCCCTGCCGAGGCCGCCCGCGCGCAGGATCGAGACCATGGCGAGCGTGAGCTCCCTGACGTCGGTGTTGAACTGGTCGGTGTCCCAGCCGAGGAGCAGGTCGCCGGAGTTGGCGTCGATCGACCCGAGCATCCCCTGGGATGCGGCCACCTCGATCTCGTGCTGGAACGTGTGCCCCGCCAGGGTCGCGTGGTTGGTCTCGATGTTGAACTTGAAGTGCCGCGCAAGGCCGAAGGTCCGCAGGAAGGCGATCCCGCTCGCCACGTCGAAGTCGTACTGGTGCTTCGTCGGCTCCTTGGGCTTGGGCTCGATCAGGAACTGGCCCTTGAACCCGATGCTCCTGGCGTAGTCGACCGCCATGTGGAGGAACTTCGCCAGGTGCTCCTGCTCCCGCTTCATGTCGGTGTTGAGCAGGGTCTCGTAGCCCTCCCGGCCGCCCCAGAACACATAGTTCTCGCCGCCGAGCTCCTGGGTGACCTCGAGCGCCTTCTTCACCTGCGCCGCGGCGTAGGCGAACACGTGGGCGTCGGGATTGGTCGAGGCGCCGCACATGTAGCGCGGGTTGGAGAACAGGTTCGCCGTCCCCCAGAGCAGCCGGACGCCGGTGTGCCCCTGGAGCGCCTTCGCGTGCGCGACCAGCTTGTCCAGGCTGCGGTTCGAGGCCGCGAGCGTCGCGCCCTCGGGGGCGATGTCCCTGTCGTGGAAGCACCAGAACGGCGCCTCTATCTTCGTGAAGAACTCGAACGCCGCCTCCATGCGGCGCTTGGCGACGGAGATCGCGTCCCCGCCCTCCTCCCAGGGGCGCCGGATGGTGCCGGGGCCGAAGGGGTCCCCCCCCACGCCGCGGAAGGAGTGCCAGTAGGCGACGGAGAAGCGCATGCGCTCCTTGAGCGAGACCCCGTCAAAGAGCTCCGACGGGTCATAGTGCCTGAAGGCCAGCGGGTTCTCCGACCGCGGGCCCTCGTAGCGGATCTGGGGGACGTCAAAATACCGGGCGGGGGGATTTTTCGCCATTTCGCAGGGTACCTATCACGTTATCCGCGGCACCGTCGAGTAATCGTTCTTGGGCCGCGCCATTGCGGGGGCCTACGCCTGCGGCTTCACCGCCATCGCGAAGTAGACCGCCAGCATCATGCAGAGGAAGCTCGCGGCGTAGTTCCAGGTGAGCCGCTCCTTCAGGACGACCCAGGCGAACACGATGAACACGCAGAGCGTGATCACCTCCTGGATGACCTTGAGCTGGTAGCCGCTCAGGTGGCCGGCCAGGTATCCCATGCGGTTCGCGGGCACCTGTAGGCAGTACTCGAAGAACGCGATCCCCCATGCGACCAGGATGGCGATGAACAGGGGGCGGCCGACGAGCCACCTGAACTTCAGGTGGCCGTACCATGCAAGGGTCATGAACACATTCGATCCGATGAGCAGAAGGACGATCTTGGTCATGCGCGCGATTAGGCCGATCATGGGACCGGTTCGCAAGAGCCGGCGGCGGCGCCGGGCCGCGGAATTCGTGGCAAAACCGAAAAGACGTGCTTGATCGCCGCAAATCGCGTCCTATACCTTGTCGCCGCCTCTGTCCCAGCCTACCGTACCCGAATGACAATCAAAGCCTACCTCAAGCCGTCCTGCGGATGGTCCAACGGCGTCCGCGCCGTCCTGCGCAAGCACGCCCTCGCCTACGAGGACATCGACATCATCGGTGACCGCGACAGCTACGCCGAGATGGTGCGCAAGTCGGGCCAGCCCCTCTCCCCCTGCGTCGAGATCGACGGGGTGATGCTGGCCGACGTCTCCGGCGAGGAGGTCGAGAACTACCTCCTGGGCAACGATCTTGTTAAGGCAACCGAGATCCCGGCGGGCGTCCCGACGAACGCCGGCTGCTCGGACGACGAGCACGCAAAGATGGCGACCAAAACTATCCGCTTCTTTTGATGAGCGGCCCTTCCTAACACAAAATACTTCGAAGGGGCCGGCTCTCGCAACAAGGACCGGCCCTTTTTTTGCGCACTCACCGGCCGCCATGGCCCCCATGGCGCCACACTTGGCTCCAAAACTGCTCCCTGACCTGAAAATCCCTCCCCCCAGAAATGCCCAAGAGACCTGACCAGGCCCGCAAGCCCGGGCGCGGGGCCAACGGCCTGCCGCCCAAGCAGGGGCTTTACGACCCGTGGTACGAGCACGACTCGTGCGGCGTCGGCTTCGTCGTCGACATCAAGGGGCGCGCCTCGAACAAGATCCTCAAGCAGGCCATCCAGATCCTGAAGAACCTCGACCACCGCGGGGCCGCGGGCTCCGAGGCCAACACCGGGGACGGCGCCGGGGTGCTGATCCAGATCCCGCACGCGTTCTTCAGGGAGGCCTGCAAGAAGCAGAGGATCTCGCTCCCCGGCCACGGGGAGTACGGGTCCGGGCTCGTCTTCCTGCCGCGCGACCGCGTGATGCGCCGCCGCCTCGAGGAGCGCTTCGAGCAGATCGTCCAGTCCGAGGGGCAGGCGACCCTCGGCTGGCGGACCGTGCCGGTTGACAACTCGTCCCTGGGCGAGACCGCCCGGTCGAGCGAGCCCATGATCCGGCAGATCTTCGTCGGGCGAAACCCCGCCATGACCGACGCGATGGCGTTCGAGCGGAAGCTCTACGTGATCCGCAAGCGCGCCTACAGCGAGATCCGGACCTCCACGATGGACGGGGCCGAGACCTGGTACGTCCCGAGCCTGTCCTTCAAGACCATCGTCTACAAGGGCATGCTGCTCACCGGCCAGCTCGAGCAGTACTTCACGGACCTCCAGAACCCGGCCGTCGAGACGGCGCTTGCGCTCGTGCACTCGAGGTTCAGCACGAACACGTTCCCGAGCTGGGCCCGCGCCCACCCCTACCGCTACATCGCGCACAACGGCGAGATCAACACGCTGCGGGGCAACATCAACTGGATGCACGCGCGCGAGGCGCTCTTCGAGTCCGAGGCGTTCGGCGAGGACATCAAGAAGATCCTGCCGATCGTGAACCCGAACGGGAGCGACTCGTCGATGTTCGACAACACGCTCGAGCTGCTGATCCTCGCCGGCCGGTCCCCCGCCCACGCGATGATGATGATGATCCCCGAGCCCTGGTCGGGCAACGAGGGCATGAACGACGCCAGGCGGGCGTTCTACCAGTATCATTCGTGCCTGATGGAGCCCTGGGACGGCCCCGCGTCGATCGCCTTCACCGACGGCGTGCAGATCGGCGCCGTGCTCGACCGCAACGGCCTGCGCCCCTCCCGGTACTACGTGACGAAGGACGGGCTGGTCATCATGGCGTCCGAGGCCGGCGTCCTCGACAACCCGCCCGAGAACATCCTTCAGAAGGGCCGCCTCCAGCCCGGCAGGATGTTCCTCGTCGACACCGCCCAGGGCCGGATCATCGAGGACGAGGAGCTCAAGGCCAAGATCGTGTCGGAGCAGCCCTACCGCCAGTGGCTGGGCGAGCACCTCATCCACCTGAGCGACCTGCCCGAGGCGCCCGAGATGCCGCTCCCGGACCACAAGACCCTCCTGCAGCGCCAGATCGCCTTCGGCTACACGAACGAGGACGAGCGGATCATCCTCACCCCCATGGCGCGCGACGGAGTCGAGGCCGTCGGCTCGATGGGCAACGACGCCGCGCTGGCGGTGCTCTCCAACCGGCCCCGCCTGCTCTACGACTACTTCAAGCAGCTCTTCGCCCAGGTCACCAACCCGCCGATCGACTGCATCCGCGAGGAGATCATCATCGGCGCCGAGACGCGCCTCGGCTCCGAGGGCAACCTGCTCAACCCCCAGCCGTCGGCGTGCCGCCGCGTCGAGCTCAAGTGGCCCGTGCTGACCAACGAGGAGTTCGCGAAGATAAGGAGGATGGCCGTGCCGGGCCTGCGGGTCGGCGTGCTGCCCATCCTCTTCCGCGTCACCCGCGGCGAGAAGGGCCTGGCCAAGTCCCTGGAGGAGCTCTGCATCATGGCCCGCCGGATGATCGAGGAGGACGAGACCAACGTCATCATCCTCTCCGACCGGGGGGTGAACAGGGATTTCGCGCCGGTGCCGGCGCTCCTGGCGATCGCAGGCCTGCACCACTACCTCATCCGCGAGGGCCTGCGGACCAGGGTCAGCATCGTCCTGGAGACCGGCGAGGCCCGGGAGGTCCACCACTTCTCGCTGCTGATCGGCTACGGCTGCAGCGCCGTGAACCCCTATGTCGCCTTCGAGGCCATCGACGACATGATCCGCGAGGGCCTTTTGCCGAAGCTCGACCACAAGGCCGCGTGCAAGAACTTCGTGAAGGCCGCCACGAAGGGCGTCATCAAGGTGATGTCGAAGATGGGCATCTCGGCGATCCAGAGCTACCGCGGCGCCCAGGTCTTCGAGGCCCTCGGCCTGCGCCAGGACGTGATCGACCAGTATTTCACGTGGACCTCCTCGCGCGTCGGGGGGATCGGCCTGGACGTGATCGCCCAGGAGGTCCTCATGCGCCACCATGCGGCGTTCCCCGAGCGCCCGGTCAACGGCCACGTGCTTCCCTCCGGCGGCCAGTACCAGTGGCGCAAGGACGGCGAGCAGCACCTGTTCACGCCAGAGTCCATCCACAAGCTCCAGAAGGCGGTGCGGGCCGGCAGCTTCAAGGTCTTCCAGGAGTACTCCGAGCTGGTCAACGAGCAGTCGGTAAGCGCGTGCACGCTGCGCGGGCTCCTCAGCTTCAAGCCCTCCGCTCCCATCCCGCTGGGGGAGGTCGAGCCCGTGGAGAGCATCGTCAGGCGCTTCAAGACCGGGGCCATGTCGTACGGCTCGATCAGCAAGGAGGCGCACGAGACGCTTGCGATCGCGATGAACCGCATCGGCGGCAAGAGCAAC
>DATNLY010000235.1:0-2281 GCA_035602635.1 Opitutaceae bacterium
TCGCACGCCTCATTCCTTCTCTGCCATGCTTGAGCGCTGGATCCAGGCTGTCATGACGGACGACGCCCGGGGGGAGAACCCGTCGGCGAGCCGAAGCCGGCTCAAGGGTCGCTTCCCCGCGGGCGCGACGCGGCGGATGACGACGCTCGGGATGATCGCCGGGGCGGCCCTCGCCGAGCTCGGGCCCCGCGAGGACGACGCGGTCGTCTACGCTTCGGGCTATGCCGAGAGCTGCGCCCTCGAGGGGTTCCTTGACAGCTTCCCGACGCCGAGCCCCACGCTCTTCCAGACATCGATCCACCCGAGCGCCGTGCAGCAGGTGATGATCGGCCGGCAGGGCCCCGTCCGCGAGTTCCTTCCGCATTCCGGGGGCCGCTTGATCGCGTTCCAGGCGCTTCGGGCCGCCCTCCTTTCCCCCGCGCCGCGGGTCATCCTCTGCGGGGGCGAGGAGCGCGGCACCTGGCTGCTCGAACACGGCCTCGCGAGCGACCGCACGTTCGGGTTCGCCGCGTCGCTCTCGCGCGAAAGGGCCGCGGATGGCGCCGGCCGCGTGCGCCTGGCGCGGGGGGACGGCGACGGGGAGCTCGGGCTGGCATCGTTCTTCGACCTGCTCCATGGGCGGACCGCGTTCCATGGATTCGTGGCTCCGGGCTGGCGCCTTGACCTGGAATGGCTCTGAAACCCGAATCCGCCGGCCCCCCCAGGAATCCAGGCCCTTCCTGGGGGTACCAGTTCCTCAGGCTCGCCGACCGCGTGCTCCCCGAGCCCGTCTTCCGTGGCCTGAGGGCCGCGGGGACGTGGGTCGCGGTCCTCGCGATGCCGCGCCAGCGCGGGTTCTCAAGGGCGTACCTGCGGGTTGTCCTCGGCCGCGAGCCCTCGGCAGGCGACGTCTTCCGCCATTTCTTCTCGGTTTGCGAGGCGCTCGTCCTGCGCCTCCGGGTGGCCAACGGGAGGCCCCACAGGTGCGTGCTCGGGCCGGGCGCGGGGGATTTTGCCCGGTGGCTCGCGTCTGACAGCCCCGTGCTCCTGGGGACCTTCCACATCGGCAACTCGGACCTCACCGGCTTCATGCTCGCTGGCCAGGAACACCGGCGCGTGCGCATCGTGCGCCAGCGGGTCGGCAACTCCCACGACACCGAGGCCCTCGCGGCGCGCTTCGGCGACCGGATACGGTTTGTCTGGGTCAACGAGCCCGGGGAGCTCCTATTTGCGCTGAAGGAGGCCTGCACGAGCGGCGACGCCGTAGCCATGCAGTGCGACCGGCCCGACCACAGCTCCCGAAGCGAACCCTTCGATTTTCTCGGGGCGAGCCGCCCGTTCCCCTTCGCGATCTACCACCTCGCCCTGATCTTCGGCCGGCCCGTGATCCTCTCGTTCGGCGCGCCGGCGGGACCGGGCCAGTCGGTCGTGCACGGCTCTCCCATGTTTGAACCCCGGCTGTGCGAGCCCAGGGACGCCGCCCTCGCGAGGGCTCGCGGGCATTTCCAGGACTTCCTCCGGCGCGTGGAGGCCCACCTGAGGGCCAACCCGTACCAGTGGCTCAACTTCCAAGCGCTTTGAAACGCCGCGCCTCACGCATCCGCTGGGTGACGCTCTACTACGCATCGTGGTCGGTGTTCGGATTGGTGGGCCTCATCCTGAACATCGCTTGCATGGCCCTGCTTCCCATGCGGGGCGCGCCCGCCCTGGAGCATGCGGTCCGCTCGACAATCCGGCGCCTGTTCGGCGCGTGGCTGGCCTGGCTCCATGCCACCGGCGTCGTCAGGATAGAGTGGAAGGGATTTGGGGACGCCCCGCTCCCGTCCGGCACGGTCTATATCGCCAACCACCCCTCGATCGTCGACGCGACGGTCATCCTGGCCCGCCTGCAGGACGCCGTGAGCATCTTCAAGCCCTCGCTCATGCGGAATCCGGCGATTGGCCCGGCCGCGATCATGGCGGGCTACGTGCGGGGCGACACAGGGCTTGACGTCATCAAGGCGGCGGCGGCCAAGGTTGCGGCGGGCCAATCACTGCTCGTCTTTCCCGAGGGCACGCGCACCGCACCCGGCACTATGTTGGGAAGGATGAGGCCCGGCTTCGCGCTCATCGCCGACAGGGCGAGGGCGCCCGTTAGGCTCCTTGTCATCAGGTCGTCCCCGGACCTCGGGACCCGCGGGCGCCCCCTCTGGCCTGCGCCGAGCGTCCTGCCGGGAACGCTCCAGATCGAGCTCGACCAGGAGTGGGCCTACGCGCCCGGCAGGTCCTCAGCGGAGTTGACCCAGTCGGTCGAGCGGCGAAT
>DATNLY010000269.1:0-5686 GCA_035602635.1 Opitutaceae bacterium
GGGAGTGAGCTTCCCCGCTCCGGGTATCTCGCGCTCGATTACGTATTTTGGCATGTTGTTAGGGGGTTAACGATGAGTGCGGCCGATCTGCCTGCCTAACCCACAATGTGGCCGTCGCGGGCCATAGGCAACAATGCATAGGCCCCGGCCTCCGCCCCGTCTTGGTCGTTGAATTCGGCGTCCCCTGCGTCTGAAATGCCCCCATGACGAAGCTGGAGATCGCGGACGCGCTCGCCGAGATCGGCATGCTGATGGAGCTCAAGGGCGAGAACCCGTTCAAGGTCCGCGCCTACTCGGCCGGGGCGAGGGCCCTCGAGGGCCTGGAGAACGACGAGTTTGAGCGGCTTGCGACCGAGGGCACGATGCAGAGCGTGAAGGGGATCGGCGAGGCCCTCTCGTCCAAGATCGCCGAGCTGCACGCGACGGGACGCCTGGGATACCTTGAGGAGCTCAGGGCCTCGGTGGAGCCTGGCCTGGTCGAGATGCTGAAGATCCCCGGCCTGGGCCCCAAGAAGATCGCGGCGGTGCACCGGGAGCTCGGCATCGCCACCGTCCCGGACCTTGAGAAGGCCTGCAGGGACGGCCGGGTCGCGGCCCTCGCCGGGTTCGGCGAGAAGACGCAGGAGAAGATCCTGGCCGGAATCCGCAACCGGGAGGCGTATTCGCGCAGGCACCTGTGGTGGGAGGCGGACGAGGTCTCGGGCGCGATCCTGTCGGGGCTCCGGTCCCTTCCCCAGGTCCGGCGCGCCGAGGCGGCGGGCAGCCTGCGGCGCGGGCTGGAGACGGTGGGCGACCTCGACTTCATCGTGGCCGCGAGCGACGTGGACCCGGTCGTGGACTGGTTCACGGGCCAGTCCGGCGTCACCGAGGTGACGGCGAAGGGCGAGACCAAGGCGAGCGTCCGCTTCACGGGGGGCCTCCAGGCCGACCTGCGCATCGTCCCCTCCGACCAGTTCGCGTTCGCCCTCCATCACTTCACGGGCTCGAAGGACCACAACGTGCAGATGCGCCAGCGAGCGCTCGACCGGGGGATGAGCCTGAGCGAATGGGGGCTCGTCCCGTCCTCCGGGGAGGGCACCGCGAAGGAGAAGGCGGCGCGCGGGGAGGGCGTGCATGCCGCCGAGGAGCCGGAGATCTTCAAGGCGCTCGGCCTGGCGTTCATCCCCCCGGAGCTGCGCGAGGGGATGGGAGAGATCGAGGCCGCCGAGAAGAACGCGATACCCACCCTCGTCGAGCTCGCGGACCTCCGGGGCGCCTTCCACAACCACACGTCGGCCACCGACGGGTCCAACACCCTCGCCGAGATGGCGGCCGCGGCCGGGGCGCTCGGGTGGGAATACCTCGGGATCGCGGACCATTCCAAGTCGAGCCGCCAGGCGAGGGGACTGAGCGAGGAGCGCCTCCTGCGCCAGGTCGACCAGATCGCGGAGCTGAACCGGTCCAAACGGTTCAAGACCCGGGTCTTCGCGGGCGTCGAGTGCGACATCCTTCCGGGCGGGGAGCTCGACTTCGACGACGGCGTCCTCGCCCGGCTGGACTATGTCGTCGTCTCGGTCCACAGCTCCTTCGGCCAGGAGGAGGACGTGATGACCCGCCGGATAATCCGGGCCCTGGAGAACCCGCGCTCGACGATGCTCGGGCACCTGACCGGCCGGATATTGCTGGAGCGCGAGCCCTACCGCGTCGATATTGGCAAGGTGATCGACGCGGCCATAGCGAACGGCGTCTGCATCGAGCTCAACGCCAACCCGCACCGGCTGGACATGGACTGGAGGCACTGGAGGCGCGCGGCCGAGCGCGGCCTCGAGTGCTCGATCAACCCGGACGCGCACGACACCCATGGTCTCCAATACGTCCGCGCCGGGATAAATTCCGCGCGAAAGGGCTGGCTCACGCGCAGGAACGTGGCCAACACGCTCCCGCTCCGGTCGATGGAGGCCTGGCTTGCAAGGAAGGGGAGGCGCCCATGATCGACGCGCGGGCACGGGGGCTGGCGAACATCTACGCCGCGATGACGACGGGATTTGTCGGGCTCCTCTACTGGGCTTGGGCCGGCGCGAACCTGCAGTTCCGCCTCCCGTACGTCCACATGAACCCCAATGAGAACCTGATGCCCTATTTCCTGTGCGTGGTCGGCGGGATGGTGCTCTCCGCGCGCGGGGCGTCCCGGCGCCTGGCGTCGCGGTTCCACCTGCCGGACCTCGGCGGGCCCGCGCGGCTGGCGTTCCGCCAGGTGGCCCTCGTGGCGATGCTCCTCTTTGCGATGATGTTCGCCACGCAGGACCACAGCATCAGCCGTCTTTTCCTGGGTGAGTTCCTCGTCCTCAACTGGGCGGCGCTCATGCTGCTCAACACTTGGGTCCCGCGCAGGCTCGCGCGGTTCGTCTTCCAGAAGGGCCACAGGCTCCCGACGGTCTTCATCGGGAAGCCGGGCTCCTTCGCCAAGGTCCGGGAATGGATTGCGAACAAGGAGCTCCTTGGAATTGACGCCATCGGCCTCCTCTCGCCCGAGGCCCCGCCGTCCGGCCCCGCGGCCCTGCCGGTCCCCTGGCTCGGCCGGCTCTCCGACATCTCCGGCGTCCTCGAGGCCCGGCCGGTGGGCCAGGTGATCATGCTCGAGCTGCCCGCCAGCGACGACGAGGCCGCCGGGGTCATCAAGGCGTGCCGCGAAAGGGGCTGCAGGCTCCTGATCCACAGCGACATCGAGGAGCGCTACAGCGAGCCGCTCGTTCCGATCACGGAGGAGGGCCGCCACTTCTACACGCTCCAGGAGGAGCCGCTGGAGGATCCGCTGAACAGGCTGCTCAAGCGCTCCTACGACATCGCGATCTCGCTCCCGGTCGTCGTGCTCGTCATGCCGTGGCTCTGCGGCTGGGTCTGGGTCATGCAGCGGCTCCAGGCGCCCGGGCCCCTCTTCCACGCCCGCGAGCGCCGCGGCAAGCACGGGGAGGCGTTCTGCATGCTCAAGTTCCGCTCGATGTTCGCGGTGCCAAGCGACGCCGCGGCCGAGTCCATGCAGGCGCTCACGGAGGACCAGCGCATCTTCCGGTTCGGGAGGTTCATGCGCCGGCGCAGCCTGGACGAGTTTCCCCAGTTCTGGAACGTGCTCGTGGGGGAAATGAGCATCGTGGGCCCCCGCCCCTACATGCCCCTCCTTGACGAGGAGTTCCGGCAGCAGGCGCAGGGCTACCGGATCCGCAACCTCGTCAAGCCGGGGATCACCGGGCTCTCGCAGAGCCTCGGCTACCGGGGGGCCGTGCTCGAGGACGAGATGGTGCGGCGCCGCGTGTATTGGGATGTGTACTACATCTCCCACTGGTCCGTCTGGCTGGACCTGCAGATCACGGCGAGGACGCTCTGGCAGGTGATCGAGCCCCCCGAGACCGCCTATTGAGGCGGGGACCTAGAAGCTCTTAACGTAGGTGACGCCCGCGGAATCCACGAACGTGAGCCGGTCGGGGTCGGCCTTCACGAGCCTGAGGCCCGTCCTCCTGTCGAGGACATCGTTTATGCGGTAGACGTGGCCGTCCACCAGGGCCTTGCTCCCCGTGCCGGCGGCCAGGACGCCCGAGACGTGGAGGCTGTCGACGAGGCCCTGGACCAGGTCGTTGTGGGCCTGGTCGGCCGGCGTCGCGCCGACGGGGGCGGCCGGACCGGGCGGCTGCAGGGAGATGATCGGCGCGGCGGCCAGGGCGACGGTCGGCGCCGGGGTCGGCATGGCGGTCGGGATTGCGGTCGGGATGGCCGTCGGCATGGCGGTGGGCATGGCGGTCGGCACCGCGGTCGGCGCGGCGGTCGGCGCCGCCGTGGGAACGGCGGTGGGCGCCGGCCGGAACTCCACCGTGGGAACCGGGGTCGGAGCCGCGGCCACGGCCCTCGGCACCGAAACCAGGGCGACCACCGGCACCTGGACAAGCGGCGCCGGCGCCGGCGTGGGTGCGGGCGGCGGCGACAGCGAGGCCACGGTCCTGGCGGCGGCAGGCGCCGCATCGGGCTTGCCCGTGACGAGGATGCCGGTCACGACCACCGACACGACGACCAGGGAGACGGCCGCCGCCCCCACGAGCATGATTGTCTGGGTGGAACTTTTCTTTGCCCCGCGGGGCGCCTGGGCGCGGCTTGCGCCCGGCATCAGCTGCCCGAGGTCCGCCTCCTCCTCGGCCCGCTGGCGTGCCGCCTTCTTGAGCGCGTCGTTTATCAGGCTCATCGTCGGGCGCTCAGCTCGTGAGGGTCTCCATCTCGCGTATGGCGCGCCGCGCGTCCCAGAAGTTCACCTCGTCGGATTCCCGGATGAACGCGGAGAGCATGGACTTGTCGCAGAGGTTGTTCACGATCCGGGGGATTCCCCGGCTTGCCTTGTGGATGGCGCGCAGGGCCCAGGGCGTGAAGGAGGGGCGCCCCGAGCCTCCCGCCAGGGTCAGCCTGTGCTGGATGTAGTGGACCATGTCGCGCTGCGAGAGGGGATGCAGCTCGTAGTGGACGAGGATGCGCTGGCGCAGCTGGCGCAGCTCGTCGCGCGCGAGGACCTCCTTCAGCTCGGGCTGGCCCAGGAGCACGATCTGGAGCAGCTTCTGCTTGTCGGTCTCGAGGTTGGAGAGCAGGCGCACCTGCTCCAGGACCTCGAACGACAGGTTCTGGGCCTCGTCGATGATGAGCACGATGTCGCGGCCGCGCTCGATCCGCTCCAGGAGCACGCGGTTCATCTGCGAGACGAGGTCGACCTGGCTGCGGGCGAGCTTCGTCTCCCCGAGCTCGCCGAGGATGGCCTTCAGCATCTGGGTCTCGGTCACCCGCGGGTTAAGGATGAGGGCGGTGTCGTAGATCGCGGGGTCGAGCTCGTTCAGGAAGCGCCTGCAGAGTGTCGTCTTGCCGCAGCCCACCTCGCCGATCAGCACGATGAAGCCCTTCTTCTCGCGGATGCCGAACTTGAGGTGCTGCAGGGCCTCCTGGTGGGTCGGGCTCAGGAAAAGGAATTTGGGGTCCGGGGTGATGTTGAAGGGCATCTCCCTGAATCCGTAGAAGCTTAGATACATGCTCGCTTGGGCATTTAGCCCGACCCGCCCGAAAAGGCACGCCAAAACCGAACGCGGGCGGGGCGGCTAAAAAGCGTTGCGAATCCCTGATGGCCCGCCGTTTATCGATGCCGAAACCACGTGAAAATCCGCAAGATCATCCTGGGCCTTTACCTGCTGCTCTTTGCGGGCCTCGGGGTCACGGGCGGGATCCTTTTCCTGGACGCGAATGCGGAATACAGCCGCCTTGAGGTTGTGCAGGCCGAGAACCGCCGCAGGCTCTCGGAGGCCCAGGAGCAGCTTCGCAACCAGGAGAGGGTGCTCGAGAGGCTGCGGACCGACCCCGAATACGTCGACAAGGTGATCCGCAAGAAGCTGGGGTATGCCAAGCCCGACGAGTTCATCTTCCACTTTGCGGAGTGACGGCGCCCTGCGCATGAACCGGGATCCTTCAGTGCTGGTCAAGGCGTTCCGGGATGCCGGGCAGGGCCAGGTGTTCGCCTTCCTCGAGCAGCTGAGCCCCGGGGCCAGGGCGCGGCTCCTCTCCGAGGCGGCCGAGGTCGACCTCGCCGAGGTCGACCGCCTGGTCCGCACGCTCGTTGCGGGACGCGCGTCGCCGGGGGCGGACCTGGCCGGGCTCGAGCCCGCGCCCTACGAGCGGCTTCCCTCGCGCG
>DATNLY010000283.1:0-5068 GCA_035602635.1 Opitutaceae bacterium
TGGCCTCGTTGAACTTACGTGGGAATTGCCGGATTCCTGCCGTCCCGCGGCGCAGCCCGACTCGGACAATGCGGACGGGAGGCTCCTTGGAGTTTGCCTCCGCAAGCTGGAGTTTGGGCTTGCGGCACCAGCCACCGAGTCAGGCTTGCCCCGCTAGAGTGGATCCCGCAATTGGCGCCACAAAGGCGCTTGAGGCTGGCGCGGGGAACGAGCGCCGCCGGGTTCGCGTCTAGCTTGCCCCGGGGCTCGCCTCCACTAGTTCTCTCCGGCGTGCCCCAAGCGCGGAACGCCAATCACAACCCAATGCAAATAGACGAAAAGGTTCCCGAGGCTGGAAACAAGCCCGGCTCTCCGCGGGGCGGGATCAGAATCCCCGTACCGGTGCTCTTGGCCGTGCTAATCATCCTTGATTTTGCGCTGGGCGAGCACGTGTCGGCGGCGCCGCTTTTTGTGTGCCTGGTTGTCTGGGTGGCGTGGACCCAGGACTTCGGGCGCGCTGCGGCCATGGGGATTCTCCTGAGCATTGCGCATTTCGTCCGCAACAGGACCTACGTCCTATCCCCTCCGGTCAGGCCGCAGATACTGAACGGGGTGATTCTAGGGGCAACCCTCGTTGTGCTGGCTTATTTCACCTCGAGGGCAGCCTGGAGGTTCCGGGCGATGCACAGCCGGATCCTAGCCCTTGAGCGCAATCTCGTGATTTGCGGCAGCTGCGGCCTGATCCGCATGCAGGACGGGAGCTGGGTGCCGGTGGAGGCTCCCGGCTGGGCGGCCGGGCAGCAGGGGGTGATGTGCCCGGAATGCGAGAGGCGCACCTACGAGATTTGACGGCCCCCAAGGGCGAATCCCGTGAGCGGGCCCCATGGCCGGACGGGGAACCGTCACGCCGCCTGCGCAGCGGGCTCCCTTGCAGCGACCGGCGTCACCGGATCGATCCAGATCCAGCACAGCCCGCCGACTACGTTGATGGCGGCCGATAGGGCAAAGGTGAGTGTCCAGTTGTGGTTCAGGTACTGGAGGATGTAGCCGACGACGATCGGCCCGATCGCGCCGCCGATCTGGCCGGCCATGTTCATGGTGCCGGAGACGGTTCCCGCGAATTTCCCGCCCACGTCCATGGCCGTGCGCCAGCAGACGGGCAGCGTCAGGTCGAGCGAGAAGCTGGCCATGCCCATCGCCAGCATCGCCCACACCGGGTCGGCGAGTCGCGGGGAGAGGAGCAGCATTGCCGCGGCGCCGCCATAGCCCACGAAGGCCAGCCCCCTGCGGACAGGGGCGAGCGCAAACCCCCGGCGCACGAGCCAGCCGGCCAGCCAGCCCGACAGGATGCAGGCGAACCCGCCAAAAAATAGGGGAAGGCCGGAGAGCAGCGCGCCCCTTTGCAGCGTGAGCCCGCGGGCCTCCCGAAGGTAGGTCGGCAGCCAGGTGATGTAGAAATACCAGCCGTATCCGAAACAGAAATACTGGATGAAAAGCAGCCACACCGTCCGCGAGCGCAGGATGTTGTGCCAGGGAACGACGGGACGCCCGGCGGCCGGCGGCCGTTCCTCGTGCACGAGCGCGAGTTCGGCCGCGTTCACGCCCGGGTGGTCGCGCGGCTGGTCCCGGAACCACCAGTAGAACACGGCGGCCCAGACGGCGCCGGGAACCGCCAGGATGGCGAAGGCCCACCGCCAGCCCACCAGTGAGATGATCCAGACGACGAGGAGGGGAGTGACCGCCCCGCCCCAGCGCGAGCACAGCCACATGATGCTGACCGCCCGGTTGCGCTCGCGCACCGGAAGCCACTGGGTGAAGACCTTGGCCAGGTTGGGAATGGCGCCGGCCTCGCCCGCGCCGAACAGGAACTGCGTCACCAGGAGCGAGGCCAGGTTCCAGACCCGCCCGGTGGCGGCGGTGAAGAAGGACCAGAAAAGGACCACCCGCGTCAGCACCTTGCGCGGCCCGATCAGGTCGCCCAGCCAGCCCCCGGGAATCTCGAACAAGGCGTAGGCCGTGGTGAAGGCCGCGAAGACGTAGCCCATCTGCACGCTTGTCAGGCCGAGCTCGGCGGCCATCGAGACCTTGGCCTGCGACATGCAGGTGCGGTCGACGAATACGATCACGGACAGTGTCGCGGCCAGGGCCACCACCCAGTGGCGGGCGCCGCTGGGCGTGTGGGAATCAGCGGGCGCGGGCGGGGGAGGGGCCATGGGGGGCGACGGCGAGGAAGGCATGGGTCGGACCGTGCGTCGGGGTGTGGCGAGCAAAGCGATCCGCGAATCGAAACCAAGTCCTAAGCGCACCGGTCGCACGCCGCGGGGAATCATATAAGTTTTTTGGCACCTTGACCTCCGCGCTGCGTCAACCTACCGCTCTTAGCCGAAATTCCGCCCAATGCGCCCCACATTGAGAAAGTTTTCCCGTGAGGGTTTGTCGCTGGCCGGCCCTGAAATGCCCCAGAACCCAGCAACAAGCAGGACCCCCTCATGATCAAACGCGAATATTCACGCCGGGACTTCATCGGAGCGTCCACGCTCGGCGCCATCGCCGGGGCGGCAGCCCTGGCCAACCCGGTGCGCGCCGCCGCCGACGCGGTGGGGGTCAAGCCGTCCGATCTTCCCGACCTCACCATCAAGGAGGTGAAGGTCTACGTGGCCAATCTCGGAGGGCCGGCCTTCCGCCGCATCAACAGCCCGGAAAGCGGGGAGATTGTCTCGATCGTGACCAACAGCGGGATCGAGGGCAATTACACGCTCGGCAACCGGGTGGCCGGGACCGGCTGGCTGGAATACGCAAAGGGCGTGTGCCTCGGCAAGAGCGTCATCGACCTCCTGCCGGGACTGGTGGCCGGCCTCAACCAGAAGATCCATCCGGTCCGGGGATTCGGGCCCAGCTCCGCGTTTGTCGGCGGGTTCGGCTACCCGAACGGCATGGCGCTGGGAACCATCACGGACCCCAATTACCATGCCGCCGTCATCGACGTCTGCCTGTGGGACATCCTGGGAAAGGCGGTGAACCGCCCCATCTACAAGCTCCTCGGGGGGACGAAGGAGAAGATGCTCGCCTACGGGAGCTCGCTGCACCTCTCGACTATCGAGGAGTTCGGGCCGCAGGCCCTCGAGGCGAAGAACGCCGGGTTCAAGTGCTACAAGATCCATCCCGGGCCGGGCCAGCACCCGACGGGAGGCCCGATCCCGGCCTACGTCGGCCACATCGAGGAGATCAAGTCGGTCCGCGAGGCGGTGGGCCCGGAGTTCACGCTCCTCTTCGACCCGGTCCAGCGCTACAATGTCTTCGAGGCCCTGCGGGTCGGGCACGCCCTTGAGGAATACAGCTACTCGTCGTTCGAGGACCCGATCCCGACCTCCGACATCGAGGGACTGATCGAGCTGCGCAAGAAGCTGACGGTGCCGATCGAGATCGGGGAGTTCATCTATTCGATCCAGGGCTACGCCGAGTACATCCGCCGCGGCGCCCTCGATATCGTCAGGCTGATCTCGGACAATGTCGGCGGCATCACGGGCTCCTTCCGAGTGGGCCAGCTAGCCGACGCTTTCGGGATGCCCTGCACGCCCCACAACTGGGGCAACGGCTTCGACCTGGCGGTTCACTTCCAGTTGGAGCTGGCCCTGCCCAACACCTACTGGTTCGAGATGCCCTATCCCCCAACGCTGACCGACCGCGCCTATCTCAACGAGAAGTTCCGCGTCGACCAGGACGGCTATGTGAAGGCCCCGACCGCCCCGGGTCTGGGCGTGACCCTGAACCGGGACGCGCTCGAAAAGATGCTGGTCCGGATCGAAACCTGATTTCCCCGCCCCCAAACCGCGCCGGGGACCCCCCGGCGCAAGCACCATATCCATCATGAGCAAGGCAATTCCCGCTGATAGGTCCGCCGGCTTCGCCCGGCGCGATTTCCTGCAGGTTCTCGGAGCCGGCGCCGTCGGCCTCGCCCTGACGGGGCGCGGCGCAAGGGCGCAGGCGGACTCTGGCGCACCCGCGGCCGCGCCGGCGCCCTGGCGCCAGGGCCCGAAGGAGCTGCGCGGCCTATTTCCCATCGCGCAGACGCCGTTCGACGGGGACAACAAGCTCGACCTCGACTCGCTCGCCGCGCAGGTGGCCTTCTGCAACAAGGGCGGCGTCCACGGCCTGATCTGGCCGCAGATCGCAAGCGGCTGGACGACCCTCACGGAGCCTGAGCGCCTGGCCGGGGCCGAGGCGCTCGTGTCGGCCGGCAAGGGCGGTTCGGCCGCGGTCGTCATCGGCGTGCAGGGGGCGGACATGGGCGCGGTGACCCGCTATGCGCAGCAGGCCGCAAAGCTGGGAGCGGACGCCATCGTCTCGCTCCCGCCGGCGGGCGTGACCGACGAGAAGGCCCTCCTCGACTATTACCAGCAGGTCGGAAAGCTGACGGACTTTCCGCTCTTCGTCCAGAGCCAGGGAAAGATGAGCGTCGACCTGATCGTTGAGATGTTCAACACGATCCCCACGATGAGGCACGTCAAGGACGAGGCGGGCGAGCCCCTAGACCGCGTGGCCGAGCTTCGCAAGAGGACCGGCGACCAGCTCCTGGTGTTTTCGGGAAAGGGCGTGCGCACCCTGATCGCCGAGATGGACCTCGGTTTCTGGGGCCACTGCCCGTACACGTCGCTCGCGGACGTCTATGCGGCCGCCTACAACCTGTGGCACGGCGGCCGGCATCAGGATGCCTTCGACATGTTCGGCCGCGTCCTTGCGTTCGACAGCCTGGGGACAAGCAGCGGGACCGACATCCTGATTGCCCGGGGCGTCTTCAAGCCGACCAACACCTTCCGGAAAATGCCGCCCGTGCCGGGAGGACCCGCAGGCGCCCCCTTCCGCATCAGCCGGCAATTGAGCAGGGAGCAGGTCAGCGAGGCGCTCGACCTCTACATCAAGCCCCACGTGCCGGCCTAGTCGGGGCGGTCTCATCCGACCCGCTTCCGGCGCCTTCCCTACGGGCCGGCGGGAAGCGCGAACGAGAGTATGTTGGCGCCCGAAGCGATCGCGACGTACTGGCGGCCGCCGGCCTCGTAGGTCATCGGCGAGGCCTTCATCGGGCGGTTCG
>DATNLY010000044.1:0-2593 GCA_035602635.1 Opitutaceae bacterium
GCCTGCCAGCCTTCCGGCAGCTTCAGCAGGACGCCCGCCACGGCGGAATAGTATTCGATGTGAGCCTCGTCATAGCTTTCTCCGAGGAGGGGCGCCGTCTCGTTCAATGTCACGTTCACAGCCTGGCCAAAGGGGTTGGACGGGGAGTTCGCGGGCAGGACCAGGCTTCCCTCGAAGACGCCGTATCCGGTGTTGTTAACGGTGCGGCCCGCGCTCGCATCGACGCCCACCTGCAGCCAGGGCCTCACATCGTAGGTGACCGAGCCGAAAAGCGAGACGCTCCTCTCCCTCCTTCCGTAGGGGTAGTCCAGGCTGTCGGGCGTGTCCGCCAGTCCCCCTCCCGGGGGCTGGAAAAGCCCCAGGCTCTGGACGCCCCGGCGGCCGGCAAACTCCGCGATTCCGCCCGATCCGTCCGAGCCCGCCGGGACGGAGGCGAAGGAGGGCGTGCCCGGGCCGAAGAGGGGGGAGGCGTTCGCGCTGCTGACATTCGGCGTCGCCCGGAAGAGGGCGCCCTCCGGCTGGGGGTTCGCCAGGAGATTTGCGCGGATATACCCGAGCTCCGACTCCGTGGGCGGCGTCACCGTTGTGTAGGTCGCGTTCAGCCGCACGCGCAGCGCCCCCCCCAGGAGCGTCTCCCCGTGCAGGAGGGAGACCGAGGACTCGGGCGCATCGTACCTGGCGAGGGCGTTGGTGTAGGTGGTCGTCAGCTCGGTCGTGTTGATGTCGGGCCGGAGCACGATGTTGATCACGCCCCCCACCGGGCTGCCGCTGTAGATGGCCGACGACGATGCGGGGAGGACCTCCACCCTCTCGATCATGCTGATCGGGATGACGTTCACGTCCGCCTGGGGCGCCTGCGAGCTCTGGGCTCCTCCCCCGGGGAGGGCGGTCACAATCTCCGGAAGGCGCCGGCCGTTGACCAGGATGATGGTGGCGTCCGCGCCGTAGCCGCGCAGGTTGAGGTTCGAGCTTCCCGAGACGAAGCCGCTCGCGCTTCCGTTCTCCTCCGGGGGAATCTCCGTCGCGTTGCTGTCAAGGAGCTCCCTCTTCAGGAAATCGTTGAGGCTGATCACGCCGCTCCGCACGATCTGACCGCGGTCGAAGACGGAATATGAGAGCGCGTCGTTCTCCGACCTGGGAATGTCCAGGTCACCGATGGCGGTCCGCGGCGCGCCGGTGGCCCCGCTGTCATCGTCGAGGAAGGGGCGGGCCGAATGGGCCTCCACGACGAACGGCTCCATCCGTGCGGGATCGCTGGCGACCTGGAGCGTCAGCGCGTCCAGGGTCACGGTGCGGCTGGCGACCACCTGCGCGCCGTCCACCTGGAGCGTCTGGTAGCCGCTTCCCGACGCGAACAACTGGTAGACGCCGGGCTTCACCGAGGTGAACTCGAATTCCCCGAATATGTTGGTGTCCAGTACCATGTGAACTTCAGGGATCATGACGCGAACACCCGCCGCCGCGCGCCCGTCCGGCGCCAGGAGCCTTCCCCTTATCGAGCCCACGGGCGGCATGATCCGCACGACGACAAACCTCCCGCGGGCATTGCGCCGCGCCGTGAAGCCGGTGCCCGTCAGCAGGCGGTTGAGCGCGTCCTCAGGCTCGCTGCGCCCGACCGTCCCCTTGGACACGGCCTTGTGCAGGTCATCGAACGAAAAAATTACCTCCGCCTTCGCCTGCCTGGCGAAGTCCATGAGGGCACCGTCGGCCGGCTGCTCCGCCACGTCGAAGTCGATCGGCTCCGCCCTGGCCCTGGCAGCTGCCAGGGCGGCGGTTCCAAGCAACACTCGAAGGATGATGGCTGGCGATCGGCGTCTAGGTGGGAGGAGATGGCTGATCAACAGGGATTGGCATCAGGGCTCGGTGGCGCTGCTCACCCGCACGCCGCCATCGGACCCGGGAGTCACGCGCACATTGTACGCCTGCGCAATGTCCTCGTAGAAGCTCTTGGGATCATCGATTCCGAATATCCCTCCCGACCTCTTGCGCTCGGCGCCCGGCGTCACCGTCACCTTGAGCCCGTTGTAGTGCGCGAAGCGCGCCAGCACCTCGGAGAGGGGCATCCCGTCGCACGCGATCTGCCCCCTCCTCCAGGCCAGCGCGTCGTCGAGCGCGCCAGCGGAGAGCGCCCTCACGGACACCGAGCCGGCCCGCGAGGACAGCTGGTCGCCGGCGACAAGGGCCGTGGGGGCGGCGGCCAGCGTTCCACCCGGATCGCCGGGACGCACCTGCACCGAGCCCTCCACCACGGTCACCTCGAGCTCCGAGGCCGACGCGGTGCGGACGTTGAATATCGTCCCCGTGACGCGTACCGACCCCGCGGCTGTCTCCACGATGAAGGGACGGGTCCTGTCCCTGCTCACCACGAAGAAGGCCTCCCCGTCGGCGATGCGCACCCGCCGCTCGGCCCTCCCGTTCTCGACGAGGACACTCGTGTTGGCGTTGAGCTCGACCCGCGTGCCGTCGGCGAGCGTGAACGACCTGCGCTGCGCCGAAACCGTCGCGATGGTCTCCGGCCGGACGCGGGTCGCCTCGGTCCAGAAAAGGCCCACGGCGACCGCCGCGGCCATCGCGGCCGCGCCGATCCACCAGG
>DATNLY010000321.1:0-2762 GCA_035602635.1 Opitutaceae bacterium
CCACGTCGCGCGCATGGGCGCGCGCCTGGAGATCGTCGATCGCATCCTGCGCGGTGGCCCTGAACGGAACGGGCTGCCTGTTGAGCCGCAGCCCCCCGGAATCCAGCGTGGATAGCAGCAGGAGGTCGTCGATCAGGAGCGCCAGCCGGTTTGCGTGCTTGTCGATGATCTGGAGGAACCGGGAGAGCGTCGCCGGATCCTCCTTCCCGCCCTCAAGGAGGGTCTCCGTGGCGCTCTTTATAAGCGAAAGGGGCGTCCGCAGCTCGTGGCTCACGTTGGCCACGAACTCCTGGCGCACCCCCTCAAGCTGGCGGAGGCGGGTCAGATCATGGAAGACGACGATCGCCCCGTCGCCCGCGCCGGCTACGTCGCGCAGGGCGAGCGCGTTGACCTGCAGGAAGCGGGGCGCACCCATTGAGTCGATCCGCAGCTCGTGCCCCAGCACCTCGGGCTCGCGGTCCAGGCGCGCGACCACCGCGGCGACCTCGTGGTGCCGCGTCGCCTCGAGGATCGTCCTTCCCACGGCGGGGGGCTCGAAGCCGAAAAGCGCGGCCGCCGCCCTGTTGGCCACCCGGATGCGCCCGCCCGCGTCGACGACGATGAGCCCCTCGACCATCCGGTCGAACAGCGCCGCAGTCCGCTGCGACTGCTCCCTCAGCTCCGCGTCCCTGCGGGAGCGCTGCTCAGCGAGATTCTGCCTGCCCCTCGCCGCGTCCGATTTCCTCAGGAGCCGCTCCCTGCCCCAGGCCAGCGCCAGAACGGCGCAGGCCACCGAGAGCAGGATCAGGGTCACGTCCATCCCCGGGCGTCACGCCTCCGCCGCGAACCGGTAGCCCACGCCGCGGACGGTCTCGAGGTGCTGCGCCGCGATCCCCAGCTTCTCCCGGAGCCTGCGCATGTGGGTGTCGACGGTGCGGCTGTCGATGGGGTTCTCGTATCCCCAGACATCCTGGAGCAGGCGGTCGCGCGACTGCACCCGGCCGCGCCTTCGCGCAAGGATTTCCAGGAGCCTGAATTCAGTCGCCGTCAGCGTGATCCCCTTCGCCCCCACCTGCACCGAATGGCGCGGGACGTCGATCTGTATCTCGCCGATCCGCAGGTGGGACCCGGCCTCGTCGCCCGCGCGCGCCCGGGACAGCTGCTTTCGGATCCGGATGACGAGCTCGCGGGGGCTGAAGGGCTTGGTCACGTAGTCGTCCGCGCCGAGCTCCAGCCCGAGGACCCGGTCCATCTCGGCCGCCCGGGCCGTGAGCATGATGACGGGGATGGACGCGGTCGAGGCGTCGCGCCGCAGTATCTTGCAGACCTCGAGGCCGTCGATCTCGGGGAGCATGAGGTCCAGGACGATGAGGTCCGGCCGCTCGTCCTTGGCTATCGCGATCGCGCGCGTGCCGTCCTTGGCGAAGATGGGGGTGTAGCCGGCCTCGCGCAGCTTGAAGCCGAGCACCTCGAGCGCGTCGGGCTCGTCGTCAACTACCAGTATCTTTGTCTTCATGGTTCTTCTGCCCCGAGTGCCTGATGTCGATCGCCTCGTACAGGTAGACGACGTCCTCGGCAATGTTGGTCGCGTGGTCGGCGATCCGCTCGAGGCATTTCGATATGACCATGAGATTGAGGCATCGCGTTATGCTGGACGGGCGCTCGACCATGAAGCTCGAGAGCTCCCGGTGGAGCTGCCGGTTCAGGTTGTCGACATCCACGTCGCGCGGGACCACGGTCCGGGCCTTGTCCGGCTCGCGGTTGATGAACGCCGTGATCGAGTCGCGCAGCATCTCGAGCGTCATGGTCGCCATGCGCGGAAGGTCGATGTAGGGCTTGAGCTGCGGCTCCGTGCCAAGGTCGATCGCGCGCCGGGCAATCGTCACCGCCGAGTCCCCGATCCGCTCGAGGTTCTGGGAGATCTTCATCGCAACGGTCGTCAGGCGCAGGTCCGTTGCCACGGGCGCCTTGGCGAGCAGGTGGATCGCGATGTCGTCAATCTCGACCTCGAACTGGTCGATGATGTTGTCGTCGTCGATCACCGACTGGGCCAGGGGGTCGTCGCGCTCGACGAGCGCCCTCATGGCGCGGGTCAGCGCCGACTCGGCATGGCTCGCCATGGCCAGGAGGCTTTCCTTCAGCCGGTTCATCTCTTCAGTGTAGTGGGTCATTGGGGAAGGCGCGGGAGGATGCTCAGCCAAAGCGGCCGGAGACGTAGGCCTCGGTCTGGGAATTGCCCGGATTGGTGAACATTTTCCGCGTGACATCGTATTCGATCAGGCGGCCCATGTAGAAGAAGGCGGTCCGGTCCGAGCACCGCGCCGCCTGCTGCATGTTGTGCGTCACGATCACCACCGTGTAGGACTCGCGGAGGGTCTGGATAAGCTCCTCGATCTTCGCGGTGGCGATCGGATCAAGGGCCGAGCACGGCTCGTCCATGAGCAGCGTCTCCGGCTGGACGGCAAGCGATCGGGCGATGCAGAGGCGCTGCTGCTGGCCGCCCGACAGGCTTGTTCCAGGACGGTGCAGGTGGTCCTTCACCTCGTCCCAGAGGGCGGCCATGTGCAGGGACTCCTCGAGGCGCCTCTGCAGTACCGCCTTGTCGCGCACGCCGTTGAGCCTGAGGCCGACAAGCACGTTCTCCGCGATCGACATCGTCGGGAAGGGGTTCGATTTCTGGAACACCATCCCAACGCGGCGGCGGATGGCCACCGCCTCGACCCCCGGGCCATAGAGGTCCGCCCCGAAATGGCGGAGCGACCCCTCGATGCGCGTGCCCGGGG
>DATNLY010000328.1:0-4390 GCA_035602635.1 Opitutaceae bacterium
ATCAGGAGCCCCAAGTCCTTGCAGGCCTCGAACACGGCCGCGCACTCCTCCTTGGCGGGCTCCTTGGTCTTGCGGTCCTTCACGAGCTCGACCCCGAGCATGAGGCCGAGCCCGCGGACGTCCCCAATCAGGGAGTGCCTCGCGGCCAGCCGCTCCAGGCCCGCCTTCAGGTGGGCGCCGACCTTGAGCGAGTTTGCCTGCAGACCCTCGCTTTCGATCACCTCCAGGACGGCGCGCCCCTGGGCGCACACGACCGGGTTTCCCCCGAACGTGTTGAAGTGTATCCGGGACGCGAGCGCCTGGGCGATCTTCGCCGTCGTGACGACGGCCGCGAGCGCGCAGCCGTTGCCGATGCCCTTGGCCATGGTGACGATGTCCGGCACGACGCCCTGGGTCTCGAACCCCCAGAAATGCGTCCCCGTCCTGCCGAAGCCCGACTGGACCTCGTCGGCGATGCAGAGGCCGCCCGCGGCGCGCACGTGGCCGTAGGCGTGGGCGAGGTAGCCGTCGGGGAAGACAACGGTGCCGCCCACGCCCTGGATCGACTCCGCGATGAACCCGGCGATCTTCCCGGAGGTCCCGAACTGGATGAGGCTCCTCACGTCCTCGGCATACTTTTTCCCGGCGTCGGGGTCGTCCTTGCCATGCGGGCCCCTGTACAGGTCGGGAAGGACCGAGTGCTGGACCCCGAAGCTGTGGGGGACGTTGAACTTCCACGTGTGGTGGGAGGTCAGGCCCATGGTCGACTGGCTGCCGCCGTGGTAGGCGTTCCTCAGGGCGATCATGTCATAGCAGCCCGTGAACGCCCGCGCCATGAGGAGCGCGAGGTCGTTGGCCTCCGAGCCCGAGTTGACGAGGTAGACCACCTTCAGGTCGCCGGGCATCCGGGCGGCGAGCTCCTTCGCGTAGAGGGCGACGTTCGGGTGCAGGTAGATGGTCGTCGTGTGCTGGAGCGTCTCGTTCTGCCGGCGCGCCGCCTCCACGACGTGGGGGTGGCAGTGCCCGCAGCTGACGGTCACGATCCCGCCGATGGCGTCCAGGTAGCGCCGCCCCTTCTCGTCAAAGAGCCACTGGGCCCTGCCCTCGACGATCATCAGGGGCTTCCTGTAGTAGTGGAAAATGGCCGGGCTCAGGTACTGCCTGCGCAGGGCCAGCACCTCGTCGGCGGAGGGGCCGGAGTAGGGCTGCGGCACGTGTCCGAAGGGGGGCAGCGGGATGTTCTTCATGGGATTCAGAGGTTGGGCGCCAGCTTGCGCAGAATGAGGTACGCGACAAACGCCAAAGCAAAGCCGGCGAACCACGCGTAGCTGTAGATCCCCAGGAGGAAGGTCGGCACGCCTGCCGGGTCCATCCACCCGACCTGCGAGAGGAATCCCGGCAGGCTAGGCAGGACGGCGACAACGAGGGCCGCGATCGCCACGAGGCTCCAGCCGCCCGAATAGCGGTAGCAGCCGTCCGGGTCGTAGAGCGCCCGGACGTCGAGCCGCATGCGGCGGTGGACAAAATAATCCGCGATCATGATCCCGCCTATGGGCCCGAGGAGCGCGCTGTAGCCGACCAGCCACGTGAAGATGTAGCCGGACGGGTCGGCGAGGAGCTTCCACGGCATCATGGCGATCCCGACGAGGCCCGTGATCAGCCCGCCGGTGCGGAACGAGATCCTCCTGGGGGAGAGGTGGGAGAAGTCGTTGGCCGGCGAGACCACGTTTGCGGCGATGTTCGTCGCCAGCGTCGCGATGCAGAGCGCGACCATCGCCAGGATGAGCACCGCGGGGTCGTGGAACCTGACGAGGACGTCCAGCGGGTTCCAGATCGTGTGGCCGAAGATAATCGCCGTGGCCGAGGTGACCGCGACCCCGATGAAGGAGTAGAACGCCATCGCGATCGGCAGGCCGAGCGCCTGGCCCAGCATCTGGTCCCTTTGGGACGCCGCATAACGCGAGAAATCCGGGATGTTGAGCGAGAGCGTCGCCCAGAATCCGACCATGCCCGTGAGCGCCGGGATGAAAAAGGCCGTGAACTGGCCCGCCTTGGGCTGGCCCGCGTCGAATGCCGAGGGCTGCGAGAGCATCGGCCCGAACCCGCCGGCGGCCCCGTGGGCCCAGGCGAGGAAGACAAGCCCGAGCGCGATGAGGAGAGGGGCCTTTATGTTGAGGAGGATCCGGATCGAATCTATCCCCTTGTACACGACGCACATGTTGATGGCCCAGAAGAAGATGAAGCAGCCGAATTGGGATGGGGTGATCCCGAGGGCCGTCGGGACCCCGCCGGAAACCGACGGGAAGAAAACCCCCAGTATGCTGTGGATGGCGTCCCCCCCGATCCACGCCTGGATGCCGAACCACCCGCAGGCGACGAAGGCGCGCATGAGCGCCGGGATGTTCGCACCCGTTGTCCCGAAGGACGCCCGGCAGAGGACCGGGAACGGGATCCCGTAGCGGGTTCCCGCGTGCGCGTTCATCAGGATGGGGACAAGGACGATGGCGTTGCCCAGGAAGATCGTCAGGATCGCCTGCCGCCAGTTCATGCCGCCGCCGATGAGGGACGAGGCGAGCATGTACGTCGGCACGCACGCCGACATCGAGATCCAGAGGGCGGCGTAGCTGCCGCTCCTCCACGTGCGCCGGCTTTCGGGCACCGGTGCCAGGTCCGGGTTCTCGAGCTGGCTTCCGCTCATCCCTAGGAGGAGCCGATCAGCATGCCCGCAAAGAAGACGAGGAGCCCGCCGACGATGACCTGGAAGGCCGCCGAGAGGAACGGCGTGTCCATGTAGTGGCAGCGTATCCACGAGATGGCGATGAGCTCGACGACGACGACGCAGACGGCGACCGTGAACGCCACGTGGAAATTAGAGGAGATGAACGGGAGCGTGTGTCCCAGGCCGCCCGCGGCCGTCATGAGCCCGCACACGGTGCCGCGCACGTAGGGCCGTCCCCGGCCGCTGAGGGCCCCGTCGTCGGAGAGCGCCTCGGCGAAGCCCATGCTTATCCCCGCGCCCACGGACGACGCCAGGCCCACGAGGAACGCGTCATGGCTGCTGTGGGTGGCGAACGCCGCCGCGAACAGCGGCGCAAGCGTGGAGACCGAGCCGTCCATGAGCCCCGCGAGGCCGGGCTGCACGACCTGCAGGACGAACATCCGGCGCTCGCTCTGGTCCTCTAGGGCCCGTGCGCCGGAGGCGATGTGCTCGGCGTCGATCTTTGCGGCCAGCGCGGAATGCTCCGACTCGTCGAGGGCGAGGTCGCCGAACAGCTTGCGCGTCCCGGCGTTGGCCATCCTGGCCGCCGCCTCCTCGTAGAACTGCCTCGACTGCAGCTCCATGATGCCGACCTGCCTGCGCACGCGGGCGATCGAGAGCGCGGTCAGCGGGAACGCAGGTTTCTGCCGTGCCAGCCCCGCCACGTCCGAGCGCCCGATGAGCGGGATCTCCTCCCCGAACCTGGCCCGGAAGGCCTCGATCAGCTTCTGGCGGTGGACGGACTCCTCCTGCTGCATCCTCTGGAGCAGCGCGCCCGTCGCGGGGTAGGTGTCCCTGAACTGCTCGGCAAAGTCCCCGTAGATGCGGCCGTCCTCCTCCTCCAGCGAGATGGCCAGCGCCAGCAGTTCGCTCTCCGAGAGTTCTGAAAGTGACTTGGCCATGGTGCTTGGAAACGCGCGGCCGACTCTACCCGCGGAGACGCGGGGCACGAGCAGCAAATGGCCCGCGAAGTCGGCCCGTCGGCCATTCGTGATGAACGCCTTGCGGGGGACCGGGCTCCCAGATTGCCCGAAAAGAGTTCTGTAACTCCAACCAATCCTCGCGTGTTATCCCTGATACACCCCCCCATACCATGACCCACTTCCCCCGTTTCCTCGCAGCCGCCGGCATCCTTGCCGCGGGCACAGCCACCGCGTCCGCCAAGGTGGAACGCTCCGTTGAGAAATCATTCCTGGTCAATCCGGGTGTCCATCTCAGGGTCGCCACATCCGGCGGAGAGATCCGGGTGGATCCCTCGGCCGGCAACGTGGTCCGGGTCGTCGCAAGGGAGCATGTCCGGGCCTCGAGCGAGGCCGACGCGGACCTCGTCCTCCAGAACCTCGACCTCGTGATCGAGCAGCGCGGAAACGACGTCGTCGCGACCGCGTCCTACAGGGGCGACGGCAACTTTCACTTCGGCAGCTGGCCCCCCGTCGAGGTGGACTTCATCGTCACGGTCCCGGCAAGCGCCTCGGTCGACCTGAAGACCTCCGGCGGCGACATCGCGGTCGGCGACCTTGAGGGGACGGTCCTGGCCCACACCTCGGGCGGGGAGATCAAGCTTGGCAGGATCGGCGGGGAGGTCGAGGCATCGACGTCGGGGGGCAATGTCGACCTCGCGCTCGGGAGTGCCCGCGTCAGGCTGTCGACCTC
>DATNLY010000361.1:0-2494 GCA_035602635.1 Opitutaceae bacterium
TGTCGATCACGCCCGGGTTCAGCGGCACCGCCGCCATCCCGGCAGGAAGCTCCTCGGCGAGGGCCTTCGTGAGGCCCTCGACCGCCCACTTTGTCGCGCAGTAGGGCGCGACCTGCGGCGCCACGCCGCGCCCCCAGCCCGAGCTCAGGTTGACGATGACGCCGCTGCCCCGCTCCACCATGGCCGGCGCGAACGCCCGGATGACATTGGCGACGCCGACGATGTTCACCGAGACCACCTTGGCGAACTCGTCGGCCGGCACCTTCCAGAGCGGCGCGGGCGTGTTCACGAGCCCGGCGTTGTTGATCAGGAAGTCGGGCGCACCCATGGCGCCCAGGACGCGCTCCGCCCAGAGGCCCACCTTGACCGCCTGCGTCACGTCGACGGCGTCGAAGCTGTGCGGCTCGGGATGGGCGAACCGGAGATCGAAGATGGCCGGCCCGCTCCTGCCGCAGCCGGCGACCGTGTGCCCGTTGGCGATGTACCACTCGGCGAGGGCGCGACCGAGGCCGCGGGTGACGCCCGTGATGACGATCTTCATCGCCCCCTACCGCGACTGGAGGCTGAACTTGTTCAGGCCCGAGGCCCTGCACGCGTCCATGACGAACGCCAGCTTCTTCAGCTGCGTCGTCTCGTCCGCCTTGATGAGCACGGGGATGTCCGTGTTCGCGTCGTGCACCTGCTTAAGCAGAGGCAGCAGCTCCTCGTCGGCCACGCTCCTGTCGTTGAAAAGAATGGTTCCCGACTTGTCGATCCCGATGGTGACCGTGCCCTTGTACTCGTTCTTTCCCGCGGTCGCGATCTTCGGGAGCGTGATGTTGAGCATGGTCGCCGAGCGGAACTGCATCGTCACGAACGCGAAGAAGATCAGCATGACCAGCACGTCGATCAGCGGGACCAGGTTGAGCTCCGGCCGCTTGCGGTGCCTCTGGAATATCCCGCTCATTGCGGCCCCCGGTGGATGATGCGCTCGATCAGCACCTCGAGCTCGGCCGCATAGTTGTCGACCTTGCGCGAGAGGTATCCGGCGCCCACCAGGGACGGAATCGCTATCGAGAGGCCGAGCACGGTCGCCGAGAGGGCGAGCGCGACGCCCTTCGTGAACACCACCGGATCGGGAAGCCCCGTGTCCGGGGAGATCTCCGAGAACACCTGGAGAAGGCCGGTCACCGTCCCGGAGAGGCCGATGAGGGGAGCGGCGGCATAGATGACGTCCAGGTAGGGCACGCCCCGCTGCATCCGGTTCACCTCGAGGCGGGCGAACGCCTTCAGGGCCTCGGGGTTATTGTTGTGCTGCTCGGCGAATTCAACGACCCGGGCAAGGACCGTGTGGCGCCCCCCCAGGAGCGGCTTGCCGGCCATGACCGCGTCCACGAGGTCCTGGGGCATCACGGCCGCCCTGCGCAGGGCGTAGGCGCGCTCGAAGATGATGAACACGGCGATGGCCGAGCATAATCCCAGGGGATAGATGAGGAGCCCGGCTCCCTTGAAAACCTCGATCATTCCAAGTGTCATAGGGTTTGGTGCGCTAGTAAGACGCCGCGATTCACAAAAAGGTCCCTGAATCTGGGGTCAACGCCACCCGCCGCCAAGCTGATAACAGGCAAGGCCGGCGGAACGCGCCGCGCGCCTGCGACCGCCTCGCCAGGTTCACGCGGGGCAGCCGCATCCTCTTTCAGGCCATCATGTAACGCAAACCCTTTGCGACCTTCGCGGCGTCGCCGGCGCCCTCGATGAGTTCGCCGATCGGATCCCACCGTCCGTGGATCAGGGCGTCGCGTGCGCTCTCCCTTATCGAGACGCCGGCGATCTGGCCCGCAAAGGAAACGCGCTGCGCGGCGATGTCGATCGATACCTCGGTCCCCGGATCCGCCTCCACCGCCTCGGCGATCCGGTGGATGTCCTGTCTGCCCGCGGTGACGCAGGGCATCCCGAGCGTCACGCAGTTCCCGAAGAATATCTCCGCGAACCCCTCGGCGATGACCGCCCGGATCCCGAACTTCTGGAGGGCCTGGGGAGCGTGCTCGCGGGAGGACCCGCATCCGAAGTTGACGCCCGAGAGCAGGATCGAGGCGCCCTTGAACCGGGCCTCGTTGAGCGGGTGGGGCTTCTCCGAGCCGTCCGCGTTCCTGCGGACGTCGTAAAAAAGGTACTCCCCCAGCCCGTCGAAGGTAACGCACTTCATGAACCGGGCCGGTATGATGCGGTCGGTGTCGATGTCATTGCCCGGGACGTGGACGGCCCGGCCAGCTACGCGTGTGATCTTTTCGAGTGCCATGGGAGGGGGGTCAGTTCTTGCTCACGCCGAACACGTCGCGGGCATCGCAGACGGATCCGGTGACAGCGGCCGCGGCGACCATCACGGGGCTCATGAGGAGGGTGCGCCCCGTGGGGCTGCCCTGGCGCCCCTTGAAGTTTCGGTTGGACGAGCTCGCGCAGAGCTGGTCGCCGACAAGCTTGTCCGGGTTCATGGCCAGGCACATGGAGCAGCCGG
>DATNLY010000013.1:0-2789 GCA_035602635.1 Opitutaceae bacterium
CCCCCATCCTCCCGCGCAGGAAGGCCGCGACGCGCGCGGCCTGTGCGAGCGCGAGCGGGCTCTTACGGGTGGCGAGGACGAGCTTGTTTCCCATTCCCGTGCTCCCCTGCGCCATGGGCTCCGCGCCGGTCAATACGCGGCCTGGACGCCCTTCAGGTTCTTCTTGGACATCCAGGGCATCATGCTGCGAAGCCGCTGGCCGGTTTTCTCGATCTTATGCGCCGCGCCCTTCCTAAGGAGCCGGTTGTACTTCTTCAGGCCCCCCTTGTACTCGGCGACCCACTGGCGCGTGAACTTCCCGGACTGGATCTCCCCGAGGATCTTCTTCATCTCGCGCTTCGTGGCGGCGTTGACGACGCGCGGGCCGCGCGTGATGTCGCCGTACTTTGCCGTCTCCGATATGGAGAAGCGCATCCCCGCTATCCCGCTCTCGTACATGAGGTCGCAGATGAGCTTGAGCTCGTGGAGGCACTCGAAATAGGCCATCTCGGGCTGGTAGCCCGCCTCGACCAGCGTCTCGAAGCCCGCCTGGACGAGCGCGCTGGCCCCGCCGCAGAGGACCGCCTGCTCCCCGAAGAGGTCCGTCTCGGTCTCCTCCTTGAACGTCGTCTTGAGGACGCCGGCTCGGGTGGAGCCGATGCCCTTGGCCCAAGCGAGGGCCGTCGCCAGCGCCTTCCGGGAGCGGTCCTGGAAGACCGCGACCAGCGCCGGCATGCCCTTGCCCTCGACATAAAGCCTGCGGACCATGTGGCCGGGCCCCTTGGGCGCCACCATGATGACATCGATGTCCCTGTGGGGCTTGATGAGCCCGAAGTGGATGGAGAGCCCGTGGCTGAAAATGAGGGTCTTCCCCTTGGAGAGGTTCGGCAGGATGTCCTTCTTGTAGACGGCGGCCTGCTTCATGTCGGGCAGCCCGACCAGGATGACGTCGGCGCGGCGGACCGCCTCGGCGGTGTCGTACACCTTGAAACCGTGCTGTTGCGCGACCCTGCGCGACTTGGAGCCGGGGTACAGGCCGACGATGACGCTGCATCCGCTGTCCTTGAGGTTTAGGGCGTGCGCGTGGCCCTGGGAGCCGTAGCCGAGCACGGCGAGCTTCTTGTTCCTGAACACGCCGAGATCGGCGTCCTTGTCGGTGTAGACTTTTGCGGGCATGGGAAAGGGGTTACTTGTTGAGGGCGAGGCGCCCGGTTCGGGCGATCTCGAGGATGCCGAAGGGCTCCAGGAGCGCGAGGCACGCGCTCACCTTGTCCTCGTCGCCCGTCAGCTCGATGATGAGCGTCTCCTGGCCGAGGTTGGCGATCCTTGCGCGGAAGATGTCTTTGATCTGCAGGATCTCGGCGCGCTTCTTCGCGTCCGCGCGCACCTTCACGAGGATCAGCTCGCGGGCGATCGTCTGGCCGTCCTTGAACTCCATGACCTCCACGACGTTCACGAGCTTGCGCAGCTGCTTCGTGCAAAGGTCTAGCGCCGCGGTGTCCCCGTTCAGGACGATCGTGATCCGCGAAAGCGAGGCGTCGTGCGTCGGAGCGACGTTGAGGGAGTCGATGTTGAAGCCGCGTCCGGAAATCATACCAGCAACGCGGGCAAGGACCCCGAACTTATTCTCAACAAGGACCGAGATGGTGTGGCGCATTATGTGCTGGTGGAAGGAAGCCTTTGGAGGCCGAACCCAGTGGACGGCGGGTCCAAAGGTCAACCAAGCCCGGGACAAAAAGGGAAGCCTAAACGGTTGGCTGAGCGCAATCAGGGAACTTTCTGCAACGCCAATGTCTCAAAATGACACCGACGCTCGTCTTAGACCGGGATGAGCCAGGCAACACCGACCAAGAAACACACCAGCCGCTGAATCCACCTCGTCCGGCGGCCCGTATGACTACCATAAGCACCGAACCGAACCTAAATCCACCTTCCCCGATCACCGCCCGCGCGGGTCAGCCATGATCCTCGCGGTCATCATCATTGGACTGCTTGTCCTGCTGGTCATTGTGGACGGATCGGACGCCTCCGGGGCGCACTCGGCCGCGCAGTCCGAAGCCGGGTCCTACCAGGCGGATGGGCAGGAGGCTGGGGCAGGCGGCCCGTGCGTCTTGGCCGTGAACCCGATCTCGGAGAGCAATGCGCCGGATCAACGCAAGCGCGCCTGGAGACCGGCCCGCTCCGGCCAGGCCAAGGTCACCCAGGGCTGAGGCGGCCGCGGTGAAAGGGCGCCACCCGCGGGCGACGCACATTCAGGGAACGAACACGGGGCGCGCGCCGCCGGTGCTGTAAGACTTGATTACGGCCGCGATCTTCTCGTTCTCGGCCTGGTCGGTGGTCAACAGCCGGATCTGCGCGGCGCTCAGCACCGGGGTCGCATTGTTGATGATGCGCTCGTCGTGCGGGGACAGCCCAGAAGTCGGGTCGGCGACATTGTAATCCGGGGGGCGCGTGGAGATATCCTTGCCCGCATAGTTCGCGTCGGCCATCGCCTGGATGAGGCCGTTGGTCTGCTCCGGCGTAAGCGGCATGCCGGCATCCTCGAAATCCGGGGCGTAGTTGTATTGCACCTGGCTCTGGATGCCCGACCTGGCCTGGAGCTGCGCCAATATCGAGTCGGTGTTGGGGCCCAGGATGGAGGAAATCTGGTGCTGCACGTCCTGGGAGGCCTGGCTCATTGCGGCCTGCCAAGCGGGAGTTCCCGGCACAAGGCCGGCGGCCTGTGCCGCCTGCTCCGCGTCGGTATTGGTCATCTGGCGCTCTGCCAGCAGGTTCTTCAGCTGGGACAGCTGGTCCGGCGGCAGGTTCAG
>DATNLY010000016.1:0-3792 GCA_035602635.1 Opitutaceae bacterium
GTCAGCGAGAACCGCAGGCGCATCCGCCGCCACGGAGACCTCAAACACGACCGATGAGGGGATGGTCCCCTGCAGCAGCTTTGCGCATTCCTGTATGATGGGCTGCAGCTGGATGACCAGCCGCTCCTGCGGCTGCTGGCGGCTGAAGGTGAGAATCTGCCTGACGAGCTCCGCGGCGCGGTGGGCGGCCTGAAGGACAGCCCCGATGTGCGCCCGGGCGGTCTCATTGCCCTCGAGGTTGAGCCTGGCGAGCTCGGCGTAGCCGCTGATCCCCATGATGATGTTGTTGAAGTCATGGGCTATGCCGCCCGAGAAGCGGCCGAGGGCCTCCATCTTGTTTGCCTGGCGGAAATGGAGCTCCAATTGCTTGCGCTCGGTGATGTCGCGGGCGATCAGCTGCAATTCCCTGCGGCCCCGGAAATCGAACACGACGTTCGATACCTCGACGTCCACGCTGGTCCCGTCGCGGCGGACGAACTTGATCTCGGCGCGCGGCCGGCGCTTCTCGTCAGGCCCTTGGGCCACCAGGGCCTCGATATAGGAATGCCAGTCGTGATGAACCACTTCACGCACCGGACGGCCGATCCACTGGGCCGGCTCGGCGGCGCCGGTCAGCCTGCAGAATGCGCGATTGACGAAGGTGATGACGCCGCCGACGAGCACGACATGCGCGTCTGGAGAGATCATGAGCATCGTGCGGTAGCGCTCCTCGCTCTTGCGAAGGTCCTCCTCGGCAAGCTTGCGGTCCGTTATGTCCTGCACGGTTCCCGCCTCGTGGCCCGGCCTGCCATTGCCGTTTGAAATCACCTCGGAGACGTAGTGGATGTGCCGGATCCGCCCATCCGGGCGGACTATGCGATGCTCCAGGTTGGAGCACCGGTTTCCCTGCGATGCGGCGGTCTTTTCCCTGAGGAACGGGGGCTTGTCGTCCGGATGCACCATCCGCTCGAAGGTCTCCGAGCCCGGCGGGAATTCCTCCCTCGAAATCCCCAGTATCCGATAGATCTCGTCGGACCAGATGCTGCGATTTGTGGTGAAATCGTAATCCCAGTCGCCGAGGCCGGCCATTCGCTGGGAATTCTCGAGCCGCGAGGCGCTCAGGAGATCCGCGCTCCGCCGCAGCAGGCGCATCTCTATCAGGTTGTGCACCTGGACCAGCACCTCGGCGAGATTGAAGGGCTTGCTGATGAACCCCTTGGCCCCGGCTTTCAATGCGAGTATCTTGTGCTCGGGGCGCGCCGTGAGCACGAGGACGGAGAGGTCGCCGTCGGGCTCGACCTCCTTCAGGCCCGCCATCACATGGAACCCGTCCATGTCGGGCATCTGGAGGTCGAGCATGATCAGGTCAAATTGGTTGTCGCGGTGCAGCGCGCACACCTCGCGCGGATTCGCGGTGGATTTCACGGAGGTGTAGCCGGTTCCCTTCAGCATTTCCTCCAGCAGGACGACATTGGCCGGCGTGTCGTCAACGATCAGGACCTTGCCCCTGAGGATGTCTGACGAGTTGATCATGACCGAAGCCCGGCGCCGTTTGTGCCGACCGGTGTCTTCTCGGCAAAATCGAGCGCCTCGTTCAGGGTCTCCATGAATTCCTTCACCTTGATGGGCTTCGTGAGGTACCGGAAGAACCCCTCGTCAAGTCCCCGCCTGACGTCGCGGGGCATGGCATTGGCGCTGACCGCGACAACGGGGATGTGGGCCGTGGCCGGATCCCCCTGCAGGATCTTCAATGCCGCGACGCCGTTCATGCCCGGCAGGTTGATGTCCATCAGGATCACCTCGGGCTGATAGGCGCGGGCAATCTCGATGCCGAGCGACCCGTTGACGGCAATCATCAGCTTCAGGTCCGGGAACCGTGCAACGAGCTGCTCCACAACCATCAGGTTGGCGGGATTGTCCTCGACATAGAGCAGGGTGCGCTTGCGCTCGCCGATGGGGTCCCTCGGCAGGGCCTGCGCCACAGATTCCGCAAGTCCTGCGGGAATCTCCGGCGCGGCGGCGGACGGCAGGTTGATCCTGAAGACGCTCCCCTTCCCCGACGTGCTTTCCACGGCGATCGCCCCCTTCATGAGCTCCACCAGCTGCTTTGTGAGGACGAGGCCGATGCCCGTGCCTGCCACGCCGCCGGCCTCCTGTCCAAGGCGGTTGAACGGCTGGAAGAGTTGCGCCACCTTTTCCGGCACCAGTCCCGCGCCGGTGTCCTTGACGCTTATCTCGGTGCGGTCCCGGGTCGTGGCGCTGCAGTCCACGACGACGCTCCCCTTCTCCTTGTTGTACTTGATCGCATTGGAAAGCAGGTTGATGACGACCTGCTTGAGGCGCGTCCTGTCAGCCCAGACGTAGATGGGCCTGTCGAACCGGGGAAATGTCATGACGATGTGCCGCTCCCGGGCCTTTTCCTCCATGATTGCCCGGCACTCGGACATCACCTCGGCCAGCGACACGGATTCCCTGGACAGCGAGACCTTTCCGGACTCGATCACCGTGAGGTCGAGGATCTCGTTGATCAGGTTCAGCAGGTGCCATCCCGCCATGAGGATCTGCTTGATTCGCGCCGCCTGGGTCTCCGAAGGCGGAGGGGTCTCCGTCTCCATCAGCTGGGCGAAGCCCAGGATCGCGTTGAGCGGGCTGCGGAGCTCGTGGCTCATCGACGAAAGGAAGTCCGACTTCGCGAGGTTGGCCGTCTCCGCGGCGGACTTTGTCCCGTGCAGCTCGAGGTTCGTCGCCTCAAGGGCCTTCTCAAAGAGCTTCCGGTCCGTGACATCGCGCGCCGCCGCAAAGACACCCTGCAGCCGGTTGTCCCTGTCGTAGAAGGTGCTCGCGTTGAAGGACACGACGGTTTCCTTGCCGTCCCTTGCGCGGGCGGTGAGCTCGTAGTTGGACACCTTCCTGTCCCTGAGCACCAGCCTGACGCCCTCCTCGGCGCGCTCCGGGTCGGTGAAATGGACCTTGAACGGCTTGCCAATCAGCTCCTCGCGCGTGCATCCGGTGAGCGCCTCCATCTGCTGGTTCACGTCGTCGACTATTCCGGACGGGCTGCAGGTTATGAGCGCGTCGACGTTGGCCTCGATGAGCGAGCGCGTGTAGAACTGCTGGTCGCGCACGGCCTGCTGCGCTTCGAACTCCCCCGTCACGTCCCGGAACACCAGCACGGCGCCAACAACGGCCCCCTCCCGGTCGCGGATGGGGGCGCAGCTGTCCGCGATGGAGCACTCGCCGCCGCCGCGCGCGACCAACACGGTGTGGTTCGCCAGGCCGTGGACCGTGCCCTTCTCAAGGGTCTCCTTCACGGGGACCACGCTGGGCCTGCGGGTCTCATGGTTGATGATGTTGAAGATCTCGTCGACCGGGTGGTTCGCGGCCTCGGCCTGCGTCCAGCCGGTGAGCTGCTCGGCAACGGGATTCATCAGCATGACGCGGGCCGTGGCGTCGGTGGTGATCAGGCCGTCGCCGATCGAGTGCAGCGTCACCGCGAGCCTCTCCTCGCTGGCCTGGAGGGAGGCATTGGCCTTGTGCAGGCGCTCGCTCGTCTCCCTCTGTATCTCAAGCTTCAGCTCGGTCTCGATGTGGAGCAGGTTCTTGAGCCGGTTCCGCATGTCCCGGTAGGCCAGGTAGGCGAATGCCAGCGCAAGCAGCAGGATCATCAGGCTGCCGACCGCGATCGCGACGAACAGCAGGTGCATGTCGGATTGAAACTCTGCCTCGTGCGCCGCGAGCGTGGCCTCCTCGTCACGGACATAGGCGCGCATCTCGTCTCGGATCGAGTCCATCATCCGCTTGCCGGCCCCTCCG
>DATNLY010000033.1:0-10183 GCA_035602635.1 Opitutaceae bacterium
CGTCGAGACCCCAATGTCGGCCCCGAACAGCGCGCAGGCGCCCTTCGCCATCTGCTCGGCGACGTGCGCCGAGACCCCGTCCGCGGCCTCCGCCTCGGCCCGGTCGACCCTGAGATGGCGCACCTTCTGGTCGAGCGTGTAGGCGGTCATCCCCCCCAGGAAGAAATCGGAGGCCCCGGAGATCGCGCCGATCCTGGCCTGGAGGCGGCCGCACGTCAGGCTCTCGGCGACGGCAAGCGTGAGCCGCGGGCTCTGCAGCATGAGGTCCTTGAGCTCACTCATCTCCGCGGGTCCAACGGGTCATGCTGTCGTTCACGGCGCCCATCTTGCCCGAACCGCGCCGCGAGGCCAACGATAATTCCCCCCAGGGGCGCTCAGTCCAGCTCGAGCCCCACAGGGCAGTGGTCGCTGCCCATCACCTCCGGGCTGATCCACGCGCGCCTGAGCGCCGCGCGAAGCCTCTCGGCGGCCACGAAATAGTCGACCCGCCACCCTATGTTCCGGGCCCTGCAGCCGGCCATCTGGCTCCACCAGCTGTAGTGCCCCGGCGCCTTCTCGAACTCCCTGAACGTGTCCACGAAGCCGGTGTCGAGCAGCCGGTCGAAGCCCTTGCGCTCCTCGTCCGTGAAGCCGGCGTTGCGCCTGTTTGTCCTCGGATTCGCCAGGTCGATCTCGGTGTGGGCCACGTTCAGGTCGCCGCAGAACAGCGCGGGCTTGCCCTTGGACTGGAGCCGTTTCAGGTACCTGCGGAACGCGGGATCCCATCTCCCCACCCGGTAGTCGAGCCGGGTCAGTCCCCTCTGGGAGTTGGGCTGGTAGACATTGACCAGCCAGAAGTCCGGAAATTCCACGGCGAGCACCCTGCCCTCGGCGTCGTGGGTCGCCACGCCGATCCCGTTCCAGACATTCATCGGCTTCACCCGCGTGAGCACGGCCGTCCCGCTGTAGCCCTTCCTCTCGGCGCTGTTCCAGAAGACCTCATACCCGCGCGGCCATTTGACATGCTGGACGTCGCCCGGGTGCGCCTTTGTCTCCTGGAGGCAGACAACTTCGGCGTCGCACTCCTCGATGAAGTCGAGGAGCCCCTTCCTCAGGGCCGCCCGCACCCCGTTGACGTTCCAGGAGACGATCTTCACCGGTTCAGCGCCGTGCTGCCGGATTGGCAATCGGGTTCAGCTTGTCCGGCGCGAGCATGGGGGTCTGGAGGTTCGTGGTTGAGGCGCGGAAGCCCGGGCCTGCTGGGACGATAGCAAAACGGACCCCAAGAAGAAGGGGATTCGGGAGGCGGTCCCATGACACGGTTTGCCCCACCTTCCGGTTGCCATCACGCCGGCCCTGCAAAAGGCTTGCGCCAAGAATGCAGGCATTCGCGCACATCCCCCTTGGCACACCCATACCCGACAGCCCCCACGCGGTCTCGTGCAGCCTGCCGACCATGGCCGCGGTGCGCGGCTACGAGGAGAAGGATCCCGCGGTCACCGGGAGCCTCCTAAGCGGCTATCCCAGGTTCGTGGTCCATCCGTTCTCGCGGCGGCTGGCGGCGGTCATGGTGGAGAAGCACGGGCTCAGGGGCCGGACCCTTTGGCTGGCCTCCTCCCGCCGGATGGCCGATGCGCTCCTGGCCCACCTGAGGCCCACGGGGGCGCCGGACGCCGGCGCCGCATCCTTCGCGGCGGACGGCGTGTTCGGCGTCTCCCATCCGCAGGTTCCCGAGCTGGCGCAGCGCGCGAAGCTCTTCCTCCAGAACATCGGGGGGTTCATCTCGTCGCGGGAGGCCGAGGACAGGCTCGCGGCGCTCGGCTCCGGCCCCCTGCCGGGCGAGGAGGAGCGCTTCGAGGGCGACTCGGAGGCCCACGTGAAGGGAATCCTTAGGCCGAGATTTGCGGGCGCCGATGACGGGGACCTGCTGCTCGCAAACTGCGGGATGAACGCGATCCACGCGGCGTTCCGGGGCGTCTCGGACCTCCAGGCGGCGCGCGGGCGCACCGCCTGGGTTCAGCTCGGCTGGCTCTACCTCGACACGATCGCCATCCTGAAGAAATTCACGCCGTCAAAGTCGGACTACATCTTCGCCGGGGATGTCATGGACCTGGCGGCCCTCGGCCTCCTCTTTGATGCGCGCGGCCAGGAGATCGCGGGGCTGGTCGCCGAGATCCCCACCAACCCCCTGGTCCAGACCCCGGACGTTGCCGCCCTGGCGGCGCTCTGCAGGAGCCACGGGATCAGGCTGATCCTCGACACATCCGTCTCATCGGCCTTCAGCGTCGACTGCCTCCGGCACGCCGACCTCGTCGTCAACAGCCTCACGAAATACACGGGCAGCGACGGGGACGTGATCGCCGGCCTGGTCGTCGTGAACCCGGCGGGGCCGGATGCCGCCGCCCTGCGGCGCGGCGTCGCCGCGGCCATCGAGCGCCCCTACCCGCCCGACCTCTCGCGCCTTGCGGCCCAGATCGGGCACACCGAGGCCGTCCTCGCCCGCATAGAGGAGAGCACGCCGAAGGTGGCCGCCTTCCTGGCCTCCCACCCGGCGGTCCGGGCGACCTACTGGGCGCTGGGCGCATCGCGCGACAACTACCTGCGCGTGGCGCGGTCGCCGGGCGCGACCGGCGGGATGATCTCCTTCTCACTGGGCGGCCCGCTCGGCAGGTTCTACGACAGGCTGAGGCTTCCCAAGGGCCCGAGCTTCGGGATGCGCACGACGCTCATCTGTCCCTTCATGTACCTCGCGCACTACGACATGGTGGGAAGCGCGGCGGGCCGCGCCGAGCTCGAGGCGAACGGGCTTGATCCCGAGCTGCTCCGGCTGTGTGTCGGGACCGAGCCGGCGGAGGAGATCATCGGCGCCCTCCGGGAAGCGCTGGAGGGCGACTGATCGGGCGCCGCTCAGGCGACGGCGGGCGAACCCGGCCGCGTGAGCCTGACGAACCTCGCGCCGAGCAGCAGGGCGGCCGCGCCCAGGCCGCCGGCCAGCCCCAGCCAGATGCCCGCGGGCCCGAAGCCTCCGCGGATGCCGAGCAGGTATCCGACGGGAAGCGCTATCAGCCAGTAGGACACGAAGGTGATGACGGCGGGCACCCTCACATCGGTCAGCCCCCGGAGCGCGCCCGAGTTGACCACCTGCGCCCCGTCGAAGATCTGGAAGACGGCGGCGACGAGGAGCAGGAGCGCCGCCGTCGACACGACGGAGGCGTCGCCGACGAAGCATGAGGCGAGGGCCCGGCCCCAGACCGCATAGGCGACCGTGAACAGGGCCGACTGGGAGACGCTCATGCCGACCGCCCCGACCCAGATGGGCCGGATCTTTGAATGGTGCCCGGCGCCCACCGCCGCGCCCATCCGGATCCCCACCGCCATGGACAGGCCGAGCGGCAGCATGAAGGTCAGCGAGGCGCACGAGATCGCGATCTGGTGGGCGGCGAGGGGCCCGGTCCCCAGCCAGCCCATCATCACGGTCGCGGCCGCAAACGCCCCTCCCTCGAAGAGAAGGCTGCCCGAGGCCGGCAGGCCGACGGCGAGCATCCGCCGCAGGCGGTCCCAGGAGACCGGCGCGAGCCACCGCCGCGGCCACGCGGCCCGCATCGCCGGGTCGAGGCGCATCCAGCCGAATATGACCGCGGAGCCCAGAGTGCGGGAGGTGAGCGTGGAGATGCCCGCCCCGGTGAGCCCAAGGCTCGGCACGCCGAGGTGCCCGTAGATCAGCACCCAGTTGAGGAATGCGTTGAGCGCCACGCCGCCGAGCATGATCATCATCGGCACCCAGGGCCTCCCCATCGATTCCGCGTACTGGCGCAGGGCGAGGTAGGCGAGCACCGGGACCAGCGAAAGGCCGATCAGCAGGAAGAAGGGATTGACGGCCGCGAGCACCTCGGGGCGCTGGTGGAACCAAGCGAGGTGCCTGGCAAGGTAGAACACGAGCCCGACCTCGACCGTCCCGGTGCCGAGGGCGAGAAGGAGCCCGTGCCTCAGGAATTCGCCCGCCTCGTCGTGGCGCCCCGCGCCCCTGGACCTCGACGCGAACACGGCGACCGGCGTCAGGAGCCCCACCCCGATTATGAAGAAGACGCCGAACACTCCCCCGCCGAATGCCGATGCCGCCAGCGGCACGGTCCCCGTGCGCCCGATCATGACGCTGTCGGTGACCCCCATGAGCATCTGGCTCACCTGCCCGATGATGATCGGGATCGCCAGCAGGAGCGTGGCACGGGATTCGCGGATGATCTCCTTCACCAATGAGTGATATTGCGCACCTGGGCAGGATGTACAACGGTATCACGAGTGAACCCGCGCCGCACAGCCTCGGCCCTTGTCGCCGCCGCCGCGACCGCGGCGGTCCTGTGGGCGTACGCGTCGCACCGCGCCGGGGCCCGCCCCGGGGCTCCTGCCCCCATCCCCATCCGGGATGGCAGCACGATCGACTTCTCCGGCGGCTCGCCCGTCGTCGGCAATAGCGCGGCCGACAAGGCCGCTCTCGAGGCGGGCGTCAGGGCGATCGACGAGGCCCAGAAGGGCGTCACGTTTCCGGCCCAGCCGACGCCGGCAAAATAGTCAGGGCGCGCCCCGTGCCCTGATTGCGTACCTCTTTGCGGCCGCGTTGGCCGAGGTGAAGCGGACGGCCTCGGTGGCCTCGCCCGCGAGCGCAAGGGCCTGCCACTGGGCGGCGGCCTCGGTGGCCTCCCCCTGGTCGTCAAGGAACAGGCACTGGACCCGCACCTTGACCGGATCGCCCCCCCGGTTCTTCACGTTGGCGACGACCTCGAGCCGGCCGTCGCCAAGCATGCGCTCCTGCAGGCCCGTGCACGTGACAGCGGCCTCCGCGGCGGGGTCGAGCGCGGCGAACCGCTCCGTGTTCTCGACGGTGAACTTGGTAGAGTCCTGCGTGGCCGACGACCCCGGCGCCGCCAGGCACCCGGCGAGCGCCGCGCAGCAGATCGCAGCCGAGATGATGGGGAGGTGCCGGTGGGTCATGGTGCGGTTCCTGTTGGGTATGGGCTAAGACTGCACGCGGGCGAGCAAGTTCAGCTTTTGCAGCCCGTGGGCGTCAACCGATTCCGGGCTCCGCCCGCCAGCGGCGCTTGGGACCGCGGGGCCGTCCTGCGACGCCCTGGAGGCTCCCCTCACCCGTGCCACTGGGACAACGACCCTCGGGTCGGTCGCCAACAGGACTGGCTACGTCACCCAAAGTGGCCTATGCAACGGCAAGCGTATGCATGAGACCTGTCCTGGACACGCCTAGGCTATCGTTGCGGCATCTTGCGCCTGAAGACTCGGCCTTTTTGGCGGAGCTCATGAACGAGCCGCCGTATATCGACAACATCGGTGATCGGGGTGTCCGCACGGTTGCGGATGCGATGCGTTACATCGAGGAGAAGTATACGGCGAGCTATGCACGCCATGGATTTGGATTTTATCTCGTCGAGCTGAGGGAGGGGGCCACACCGATAGGAATCTGTGGCCTGGTGAAGCGCGAGTCGCTCGACCATCCCGATCTGGGCTTTGCGTTCCTGCGTCGGCACTGGTCCAGGGGCTATGCTGCGGAGGCTGCAAGCGCGACGCTCAAGCATGCCCGGGAATCATTGATGCTGCCGTATATCTACGGTCTGGTGTCCCCGAAGAATGACAGGTCGGTTCGTTTGCTGGAGCGCCTGGGATTTCGCCATGTGCGGTCGCTGGCGTTGCCAGGGCAGCCGCTGGAGAGCCATTTGTATGGGACCGAGCTCAAGCCCGTCTAACCGGTCACCGGAACCGCCGCCCCCGGAGGGACGCGCATCGCGCGGTTCAGGGACCCGGACGGGAGCGTGCCGTCCGTTTCGTCCCGGTGAACGCCCCGTGCAGCCCGATCTCCCCGGCCCCCGTCGAATTGTGGGTTGTGTCCAAAATGAAAGCCGTTTTCATGGCCGCCAAACAGAGCCCATGAACAGAATCCTACAGCGCGGCGTTATTGCGACAGCCCTTGCCTTCGGGGGCCTCCTGCGCGGCGCCGACGAGGCCGCCCCCCCTCCGGCAGCCCCCTCGGCGGACGACATCGCCACCCTCCGCGCGGACAACAAGCAGCTCACGGACGAGCTGGCCGCCTCGTGGAAGGAATCCGCCGACCTGAAGGCCGCTCTCGCCGCCGCCCAGGCCCAGAATTCGGCGCCGGCTGCGGCGGCTGCGCCGGCCGACTCCGGCTCCGCGCAGGTCGCCGACCTGCAGGACAAGCTCGCAACGGCCCTGCGGAGCTTCACGGTCGTCCAGGACGAGGAGACCCAGCTGAAGGCGTCACTCGACAAGGCGAACTCCGACAACCTTTCGCTCACCGAGCAGCTCGGGTCTGCCCGGGCCTCAATCGCCTCCCTGCAGGTCCAGGCCGCGGCCACGGCCCAGATCGAGCCGCTCCAGACCGAGCTCAGGCAGGCCCAGGACGAGGCCAGCCGGCTCGCCGCCGAGAACGCGCAGCTCAGGACCCGCCTCGAGCTCCAGGCGCCGTCCCCCGGCTCCACCAAGCCCGTCCCCACCCGCCCCGGTCAGGCGGCCGCGATGGCGCCGGCGCCCCAGGCCGCGGCGCCGGCACCGCCCGCACCCAAGACCTACGTGGTCGTCGAGGGCGACACCCTGACCAAGATTTCGAAGAGGTTCTACGGGACGTCCGGCCGCTGGGAGGACATCCTCAATGCCAATCACGCCGTCCTCAGGGACGAGAAGAGCCTGGTCGTCGGGAGCACACTCACGATTCCCTGACCCGTGCGCCTCGGCGCACGCCGGCAACGGGGCAACCTCGGCACATGACCGCGCCAGCATCCCAGTTCGACGGGGTAACCGTGGTGGCGAAGGCCAACGTGTACTTTGACGGCAATGTCGTGAGCCACACCGTCCTGCTGCCGGGCGGCGCGCGAAAGACGCTCGGGCTCATCCGCAAGGGCTCCTTCCATTTCAACACCCAGGCCCCCGAGGTCATGGAAATCGTCGACGGCGAATGCAGCGTGGCAATTGACGGGTCGGCGGACGTCCGCGCCTACGGGCCCGGCTCAAGGTTCGAGGTTCCGGGAAAGAGCGGTTTCAGGATCGAGGTCATGAACGGCCTCTGCCAGTATATCTGCTCCTTCATCGATTGAATGAGCCTTGTCGGCCCGCCGGCATCGTCCCTTCCCCGTCCAGGCCAAGGACATCCAAGCGGGTGCAGGCATCGGAGTTTCGGTGCGTATCCCCGGAAATAGGGATTCCGAACAGGCTCGGCATGCCATCCCGACCGTCGGTGACGCCGCGAATACACTTAATTATTAACTTATTGTAATATAATAAGTTACGCAATATTTCCATGGCGCCTCCAAGTGGCATTTTCCCATCCCTATTCGGAAAAAATCGACCATACGTAATTTTACGGTAAAAATTTCTTTGTCCTTACCCCTCATTTTGCCAATATCTTGCACTTCGCGACTTCGAACGCCGTGAACCCTCCCCCCATCCCATGCTGCCCAAGGCCCAGATACGCGCCAATATCTTGTGATCCCGACCCGCAAAGCGACCCTTCCGCGGGGGTTCACCCTTGTTGAGATAATGATCGTCGTCGTGATCATCGGCCTCCTGGCATCAATGGCCATACCGGCATTCCGGAGGGTGACGGTCGCCTCCCAGGACAAGGCGGTCCTCAACAATGCGCGCCAGCTCGGGGCCGCGGCGGACCAGTATTTCCTCCAGTCCGGCATATCAACCGTGAGCCTTTCCGAGCTCCTGGGCCCGACCTCCTACATCAAGGCGCTCGACACGGTCGCGGGTGAATCCTACCCGGCGGTCTACACCCAGGCGACCCCGATAACCGTCAGCGGGGTGTCGGGAACACGGACGATCACCTACCAGCTCTGATCCGGCGCGCTAGCTAGCGCCGCCAGCCGAAGCGGGCCGCGCCGAGGGCCGAGTCGTCCTCGCCCCGCTCAAAGACCCTCACCGCCGCCCATGTGAGGAGGGTGATCGTGAGCGCCAGGGCGCCCAATGACAGGGCCACCGGGAAATAGAAGGTCCCGAGGATGGATCCCCGCATCAGGTCGACCGCATAGGCGACGGGGTCCAGGTGCGCGGCAACCTGCATCCATGTGGGCGCATCCCCGAGTCGGTAAAGAGCCCCCGACAGGAAGAACATCGGCAGGAGCACGGCGTTGCTGATGACCGGGAACACGGTGGTGGAGCTGAAGCGGCAGGCGAAGCCGACGCCGATCGTGGAGAAGGTGAGCGCGGCGACCAGCATCGCGCCGACCATCTCGAGCGTCTCAAGCGGCCCCAGGGAAACGCCCGCCAGCGGAGCGAAGGGCAGCAGGATCATTCCCTGGGTGAGCGACTGCAGGGCGCCGGCGATGATCTTCCCCAGCGCGATCGCGGGCCTCGGGACCGGTGCGACAAGCACCGCCTTGAAGAACCCGATCTGCCGGTCGAAGACGATCGTGATCGCGGAGAACGTCGCGGAGAACAGGAGCGACAGGCCCATCGTGCCCGCGAAGATGAACCGCCGGTAGTCGCCCCCTCCCATCCGGGATCCGGCCCCGATCCCGGCCCCGAGCACGAACAGGTAGAGGAGCGGCTGGACCAGGCCGGCGACCAGCCTCGCCCGGTCGAGCCAGGCCCGCTTCAGGTCGTGGACCACGATCGCCAGGATTCCGCGCATCATGTCCCGCCCCCTCCCTCGAGCCCGCGGCCCGTGAGCTTGAGGAACACGTCCTCCAGGCTCGGGGCGTGGACCTCCGCGCGCTCCACGCGCACCGGCAGGTTGCGGAGCAGGTCCGGCAGGACCGCCGCCGGGTCCGGGTGCACGACCGTGATCGCGCGGATCCCCGGCTCGGGCGTGAAGCCGTGCTCGGCAAGCCAGGCCCTCGCGCGGGCGTCGTCGTCCGTCGTGAGCGTCACGATCCCCCCGCCAAGGCGCGCCTTGAGCTCGCGCGGGGTCCCGAGCGCCACGATGCGGCCCGAGTCGATCAGCGCAATCCTGTCGGCCACCTCCGCCTCCTCCATGTAGTGGGTGGTGAAGAACACCGTCCGCCCCGAGTCGGCCAGCGCCCGCACATGGCCCCAGAACATCCGTCGGGCGTCGACGTCGAGGCCGAGCGTCGCCTCGTCAAGGAAGAGGATCCGCGGGTCGGACACGAGCGCCCGCGCCAGCTCGAGCTTCCTGCGCTGGCCGCCGGACATCTCCCGGGCCATCCGGCCGGCCAGGTCCGGGATCCCGAGCTGCTCCAGGACCTCGTTGGCCCGCCTGCCGGCCGCGGACAGCGAGCGGCCATAGAGGAGGCCCATCAGCACGAGGTTTTCCCGGCCGCTCATGCGCTGCTCGATGGCCGGCTCCTGGAAGACGATCCCCATCTCCCGCCGGATCGCGTCGCGCTCGGTGGCCACGTCGTGGCCGAGCACGCGGGCCTCCCCCGAGGTCGGGGCCCGGAGGGTGGCAAGGATCGAGAAGAGCGTCGTCTTGCCCGCCCCGTTCGGCCCGAGGAGCGCGAACATCTCGCCGGGCATGACGGCGAGGTCGACGCCCCGGAGCGCCTCGACCTTGCCGTAGTGCTTGACGAGGCCCCGCACGTCCACGGCGGCGACGGCAACGTTGGCGGGCATGGCCGGCGCGGTGGGCATCGCCGCTTGTGAAGGGCACGGCGGCCGCGATGGCAATATGTCTTTTCCCAAAAAGGCTTGTAGCCTTCGCCGCCGCGGTGCTTCTGGTGCACCGGCATGCGCAGCTACCTCTACATACTCCTGCTTGGGGCGTGCCTGCTGACACTGGCCATCGTCGTCCGCTCGGGGATATTCGCGAGGAGCAGCCCCGGCGACGAGCCGATCAACAGCGCGATGCGCGCGGCCCTCGCCACGGAGTCACCCCAGCTGTCGGCCGACGACGCCCAGCTGATCCGCCAGCGGTACCCGACGGCCTATGCGATGCCCTCCGGGCTGAGGTACATCAGCCGGGATCCGGGCACGGGGACCGCGGAGCCCCGGATCGGCGACACCGTGACCGTGCAGTACGACGGCCGGCTTCTCAACGGCGCCCCCTTCGACAGCTCGCGCCAGCACGGGGGCCCCTTCCGCTTCAAGGTCGGCGTCGGGCAGGTCATCAAGGGGTGGGACGAGGCGTTCCTCACGATGAGGAAGGGTGGCAGGAGGACGCTGATTATCCCCTACTGGCTGGCCTACGGCGACGCCGGCAGCCCCCCGCTCATCCCGGCCC
>DATNLY010000034.1:0-3240 GCA_035602635.1 Opitutaceae bacterium
CGGATGTTGTGGGCCTTGAACACCTCAAGCACCCGCTCGAAGTCCGCCTGCTGCTTGAGCTTGTAGCGGCACGTGCCCAGGGCGGCCCCCGGGGTGTGGCGCAGCGCCCGGATCTGCTGCTGCGACTCGGCCGCGAGGTCCACCAGGTCCTCCTGGAGGATGCCGAGCACGCCGTTCAGGCCGCCGTAGATCTCCTCGATGGACTCGTGGTTGAGCGCCTCGGCCACGATGCCGGCCACGCTTGCGTTGATGACAGATGTTGGGCCGCCGGATTGGCCTACAAGGACGTTACCTACGAGTTCAGCCATGTGGAAAGAGATGAGGGATTTTCAGGACAGTGAGGGTTCAAGCAAGCGTATCCCCCGGGGGGTACGCAATTGAAAACTTCGGAATGGCCAAAAACAGGCTACCGCAGCCGCGCGGCGCGGTACTCGGCCGCGCCCTTCACCCGCTTGGCGACGGGCCCCACCTCCGCCGCAAAGGCGTCGACCTGGTCGGGCGCGGAGCCGACGAACCGGGCGCTCTCCGAGAGGACCGCCTGGAGGGCCTTCCTGCCGAGGCCGATCCTGCGGTCGCCTGAGAGCCGGTCGAGGAGGTCGGGCCCCCCGGATCCCGAGCGCATGGCCTTCACGGCGGCGAGCGAGTGCTCCTTGATCGCCTCGTGCGCGGTCTCGCGGCCGGCGCCGCGCTTCACGGCCTCCATGAGGATGGTGGTCGTGGCGAGGAAGGGGAGGTTGCGCTCGTTCTCCTGCGCGATCGCCGAGGGGAAGGCCTCCATCTGGTCGAGGACCGTGAGGAAGGTCTCAAGCGAGCCGTCGATCGCGAAGAACGAGTCCGGCAGCGCCACCCTGCGGACCACCGAGCACGAGACGTCGCCCTCGTTCCACTGGTCGCCCGCGAGGGTCGCCGCCATCGTGACATAGCCGCCGAGGACGGTCGAGAATCCGCAGATCCGCTCGCAGTTGCGCGCGTTCGCCTTGTGGGGCATCGAGGACGAGCCGACCTGGCCTTCCTGGAAGCCCTCCGTGACAAGGCCCGCCCCCGCCATCAGCCGCATCGTCGTCGCAAAGCTCGCCGCCGCGGCGCCGACCTGGTGGAGCGCCGAGACGACGTCGAAGTCGAGGCTGCGCGGGTACACCTGGCCCACGCTTCCGAGCGACGCGGGGATCCCGAGGTGCTTGAGCACGCGGCCCTCGAGGCTGGCGACCTTGTCGGCCTTGCCCCCGAGGAGCGTCAGCTGGTCGAGCTGGGTCCCGACCGCGCCCTTCAGGCCGCGCACCGGATACCGGGTGATCAGCCCGTCAAGCCGCTCGAGGGAGATCAGGAGCTCCTGGCCGAACATCGAAAGCCGCTTGCCGAGCGTCGTCGGCTGCGCAGGGACGTTGTGGGTGCGCCCCGTTATCATCAGGTCGCGGTATTCCTGCGCGCGCCGCGCGAGCGCGATAAGCGCAGCGGCCGCCTTCTTCCGGACGACCTTGAGCGACTGGAATATCTGCAGCTGCTCGACGTTCTCGGTCAGGTCGCGGCTCGTCAGGCCGAGGTGGATGAACTGGCGCTTGGCCAGGTCGGAGAACTCCTCGATCCGGGCCTTGACGTCGTGGAGCGTCACGCGCTCGCGCTGCGTGATCGACTCGAGGTCGATCCGGCCCTTGACGCGCTCGTAGTCCCTGATCGCGTCCGCCGGGATCGGGACGCCGAGGTCCCGCTGGGCCTTCATGACGGCGATCCAGAAATCGCGCTCGAGGAGGACCTTCCCCCGGGGCGACCAGATGTCCCGGATCTCCGCCGATGCGTAGCGCTCCGCCAGGACGTTGAGGATCGGCTCGCGGGGAGCTGGGCTGGGCGGCTCTTTCACGGGAGGCGCCGAGTAAATCCTCCCCGGCGGCGAACGCCATAGGAAAAGATCGCCAGGCCGGGTTTTCCAGCCGGAGCCGCCCGGCTAGGCTGCGAGGCAGCGGACGGCCATGTCGCGCAGCACCTCCGCCTGGGCCTCCGGCCGGCGCAGGATCTCCTCGAACGCGTCAATGAACGCCCTCTGGTTGTCGATCAGGCGCCGCAGCGTCGGGAGGCGTGCCGCGCCCGCGAGCTTTCCCACGTACCAGGGGTTCTGGGTGAAGACGTTGCACGAGGTCTTCTCCCCGGCGGCGTCGCCAAAGCTGGCGCCGTATCTCTCCGCGGCCTTGGGCAGCCCGTCGACCCCCCGGGGACCGACCCGCGCGTCGCCGGCGTCCGCGAGGGCCCGAACCTGGATGAGTATCCGATTGCGGTTCTGGAGGGCGACGAGGACGGGCCGGGCGTCGCCGCCCGCGAAGAAATGCCTCCTGAGGGCCGCGAGCGTGAGCGGGAGATCCCCGCTGAAGAACGCGTCGGCCGTCTCGAAGAAATCCCCCTGGGCCGCGTTCGGCGTCAGCTGGGCGACGGTCGCCTCGTCGATCACGGCCCCGTCCGCGGCGTACGCCGCGAGCTTGTGGACCTCCTCCACCAGGAGCCTCGTGTTGGCCCCGGTCCTCGCCAGGAGAAGCTCCAGGGCTCCCGGCCCGAACCCGACGCCGATCCTGAGGGCCTCCGCCTGCACGACGGCGCCCAGCGAGTCGGTGTCGCCGCCCGCGTCCGCCAGCGCAAAATCGGCGTTCTTCTCGCACCACTTGGCAAACGTGCGCCGGCGGTCCACCGGCGCTGCCGTGATGAGGACAGCCGTCTCGGCGGGATCCACCGCCTGGAGCAGCTGCTGGAGGTCCTCGACGCAGCGGAGCGTGGTCTCGGCCTTTCCGGTCACGCTGTCCGCAAGGAAATTGACGTCCCGGAGCCAGACCACCCTGCGTCCGCCGAACATCGGGACGGTCTGCACGGCCTCGCGGAAGCGGTTCACGGCGGTCTCCACCTCGTCGACGTTTGCGGCGAACCCGTTGACGACCTCCTGCGAGAACTCGTCCACGGCGTCCCCGGAGAGCTCCCCGAAGCGCTTTGTCCCCATCCGGCCGACGAGGAAGTCATCCTGCCCGCAGATGAAGGAGAAGCTCTTGGCGGTGACGGCCGGCATGCGGCCCAATCTGGCCGGAATCCTTGGCCGAGCTCAATTTCAAACCATCCGTCCCCCGCAGACTTGCGTGCAAAGCCCCAACCATCTAGGTCCCTCGCGTGAGTCCACCGGCCCCGCTCCCCTCCAGCACGGAGACCTCGTGGCGGAGGGACCTGATCCTGCTGGCGGTGATCTTCGGGGCGATCCTGGCGTGGAGGCTC
>DATNLY010000036.1:0-6955 GCA_035602635.1 Opitutaceae bacterium
GGCCGACCTCCTGCCGGTCTCGTCGACCTTCACCGGGCACCTGGAGGAGGCCCAGGCCCTCTACGACAGCCCGGGCCAGAGCATCGTGGGAGTCCGCCTGGTCACCCCGAACGGGACGCCGCAGCACTCGGTCGTCGTCGGGGTCAACGGATCCGGGAAGTCGGCCCTCCTCATGGACCTCATGAGCCAGTCGGACTGCGACTGGGCCTACCGCTTCTACCAGGAGGAGGGCATGGCCTTCGTCACCCAGGCGCAGCTCTGCGGGATGCGCAACCTGGTCCTGAGGGAATCGGGCGAGAGCACGCTCAACCCGTTCGACACCCACGGGCTCCCCCTCACCTCGTCCGCCGTGGCGCGGGTCGTGAGGACCTGCATGAAGCTTGTCGGCCTCTCGAGGGACGAGGACCGAAACCGGCGCAGGGAGGGCCTGATCGGCGAATACGTCCGCAGCCATTTTGAGGACTGCGCGGAGGACTGGAAGAACGCGGACGAGGGGCGCTGGCGCGCCCTCGCCAGGCGGGCGCTCGCCGCCGACAGGATCCGCTCCGGGGACGACGACTTCCTCGACGGGCACCTTGCGCTCTGCGAGCTCGAGCGGACGGACCCTGCCGCCGCCGCCGAGCTCATCGCGGCGCCCAGCGAGGACGACGTCGTGCGCGGCGCGATCCAGCCCGCGGGCCGGCGCAACGCCGACGCCATGGCCTTCAGCCGGTTCGGGCCGCTGGACTACCCCCGGTTTGACGGCCTGGTCTCGCTGATGAGGCACGGACGCCTGCCGCACCACAGGAGCGCGGTAGTGGCCGGCGAGCTCGACTTCCTCTCCTCGGAGCTCGCAAAGGGGCTCCGCTCCGGCGGGGTCGTCGGGGCGTTCCTCGACGGCCCCACCAACGTGGAGGTCCGGGGCGCCGGCCTGCATTTCGACACCAGCCGGCTGCCGGAGGGGACGCTGAAGGAGCTGGCCGGCTTCGTGGTCTTTGACCACGTGCGCCACCACATCCTGACCCTCCCCAGGGGTTCCTCCAAGGTGATGCTCCTCGACGAGCTGCGCCGGATTCTCCTGATACCGGGCGCCACCGAGTTCGTGAAGGAGCTGCTCGCGCAGATGAGGAAGTACCGGTGCGTGTTCATCGGGGCGTTCCAGGAGCCCTCCCAGATCGACGACATAGACCCCGCGCTCACGGACCTCCTCCTCGGCCAGTGCAAGCAGTACTTCCTCATGCGCCAGAACAACGCGGACCAGGTGCGCAGGATCGCGCGCGTGATCGGCCTGCCCGGCGCCGCCCAGCGGGCGATCGTCCAGCATCCGCTTGTCGAGCACCAGCAGGGGGCGCGCAGGGCCTCGTACTTCACCTATTTCTCCAGGGAGACCTCGGCCCCGGTGTGCGGCACGGTGAGGGTCGAGGTCGACCCGGCCATGCTCTACGTCGCGGAGTCGTCCGGGGCGGTGTTCGACCGGCGGATGAAGGCGCTCGGAAAATACCCCACCGTCCTCGAGGGGGTCCTCGCCGAGTCGGCGGGAGGGCCCCCGTGAGGCGCGCGGGCCCCCTGGTCCTCGCGCTCATGCTCTGCGGATGCGCATCATGGCCGGGCGCGGCGCGCAGGGGCGCCGCGGACGAGGGCTACGTGCTCGGCGCGGCCGACGCGGTCAAGCAGCTCTACTGGGCGCGGCAGGCTCTCGAGGCCCAGGGGCGCCGGGGCCCGGCGGGGGCGATGGAGTACTACACGTGGGAGGAGTCCGGAACCGCGCGCGACGGGCGCAAGCTCGCGCCGCAGACGGTCGCCGTCCCGGTCTTTGTGCCTGCGCCCGTCCCATGACCCGGCTGTCCCTCGGCGCGGGCCGCGCCGCGGCCGCGTCCTTGCTGGCCCTCGGCCTGGCCCCGCCGGCGCGATGCTTTCTCGGCTTCGCGGACACCTCCTTCGTGACCGTGATCGCGAACCCGGCGGAGGCCGCAAACTGGGCGGCCGAGCTTGAGAGGCTCAGCAGCCAGGTGGCCGCGGCCCAGGGGATGCTCGAGACGGTTTCCTCGATGCGCGCGGCCGCCGGCGACCCGAGGGCGGCCGTGGGAGCCCTGGGCGACCTCGCCGGGATCACGTCTGCGGTGGGACTGCTTTCGTCCGGAGCGCAGACCGAGGCCGACCTGGCGCGGGACTGGCAGGCGCTGGGATCGGGCCAGCGCCTCCTGGACACGGCTGCGCTCCTGGAGGGGGCCGGGCCGGGCGCGACGATGCAGGTCTTCGGCCAGGACCAGCCGCGCGATCCGTCACTCTACAGTGTTCTGGCCCGGGATGCGGCGGCCTCGCTCGCCGTCCGAGCCCAGATCGCGAGCGAGCAGGCGGCGCGGTCCTCCGTCGCCGCTGAGCTCGCCGGGGCCTGGGCTCAGTTCAGGGAAGCCCCGACCGAGTCCAGCAAGCAGGCGATCCTCACGGAAATCAGCCAGCTCGAGTCGCAGGACCAGCTGATGGACGCGCGAAGGCGCGCCGTCCTGGACGACTTGGCGCTCTCGGACAGGCAGGAGCGCACGGACGCCGGCGTGCGCGTGAAGGCGGCGGACGAGCGGAGGATGGCCGAGTCCGCGCTCCTGAACTCGAGCGCCATGGGGCGCGCGCAGGCGGCGGAGTCCCAGAGGGCGGCGACCCTCGGCAAGCCGCCCGGGAAGGCATCCCAGCCCGACTACGGGGGGATCAGACTCTGGACCACCGCCGACGCGGGAGGCGCATCCGATTGAGCCCGCTGTTCGCCGACGCGGCTCCGGTCTCCGACCTGCTCGATGTCTTCAACAGCTACGACGGGAATGTCCTGTTCCGCGGGCTCACCGAGGGCGTCGGGGGCCAGCCCGCGGTCCTCGGCAAAGTCGGCTGGATCTTCACGGGCTTCGGCGCCCTCTTCGTGCTCTGGGGCTTCGTCCTGAGGACCCGGGGCTTGGGTGGGGAGGGCAAGATGGGGGAGATTGCCAAGACCTGGATCGTCATCGCCCTCATGGTGGGCGGCCCCTTCCTGATGCGCTCCGCCATGCAGTGCGCCGACTCTGTCTACGAGTCGTCCCCGGGCGGCCCCGGGAATCTCACCGCGGCGTGCGTCAAGGCAGCCTACGCCATGCCCGAGCTCAATGCGCTCTTCGACCTCCTCAGGAAGGAGGCGCTCGCCAACGGCGCCGCCGGCCAGGACCAGGGGGCGAAGAAGCGCGCGGCACTGATCGACGGCGCCAACGACGGCAGCGTCCTCGGCTACCTGGAGGCCTTCGGTGTCGCGGTCTGGGACACCGCCGCCGACGACGCGTCGGGGGCCGCGCAGACCTGGAGCGGGATGGTCAGGATGGCGGCGATGGCGACCGGGTTCGGCGCGGCGATGCTCAAGTGCCTGCTGATCGCCCTCACGGTCGTGCCGCTCTACTTCCTGCTCCTGGCGGCCGCGGCGATCGTGTGGTTCATGGTGCAGCTGCGCTTCTTCCTCGCCGTCTCCGGGACGATGATGCTGCCGCTGTTCACGGGGATGTTCTCGCTTCCCGAGGGGCACCCCAACCGCCAGGCGGCGCAGAACTATGTCATGCACATGGTGTCGCTTGCCCTCTGGCCCGTGGCGTGGGCCATAGGCCACACCGGGACGATCGCCCTCTATGATGCGCTGATCTCGCTCATTTCAGGCACGAGCCGCGTCCCGGACATGGTGGGCATCCTCCAATGGAGCGCCATCACGGCCGGCGCCCCGTCGCAGGCGCAGCTCCAGGTGATCGAGACGGCGCTCGGAAACTGGTTCATGGGAAACGTGGCCGCGCTCCTCTCGATCCTGGTCGGGGGACTGGGCTTCGTCCTCTGGGTCGGGGCGGTCTCCATCATGGGCCCCGTCTTCCTGCACAGGCTCCTGGTGACGGGCGCGCATTTCGCGACGCAGGCCGCGGGCACCGTGGGACGCCAGGCGGTTGGCGCCGGCCGCCTGGCCGTGAGCGTGGCCCAGTCGGCGGGACCCGGGGGCCTGGGCCTCCTCGCGCAGGGCCCGGGAGCCGGCGAGCGGCTTTCCGGCGCCTACGCGGCCGAGGCCGTGGCCCAGGTGGGCGCCGGGTATGCCGACCGCGGCCGGGGCGAGCACGCCAGCATGGCGGATGCGGCGCAGGGTGTGGATCATGCGGGTGGAGGAAGGCCCTCCAGCATGCAATGACGGCTAGCTTAGCCGATATTCGGGCTTGCAAGATTCTTTTATTAGACTAGTCGTTGCACTAGTCTAATAAAACTTTAATAGCCATATGACAACTACATCGGTGATATCTTCGAAGACAGTTGGAGCTTACGAGGCGAAGTCGAAACTCTCGGAGTTACTCGACATGGTTGAGCGTGGCCGGACCGTCACAATCACCAGGCACGCCCGCAGTGTCGCCAAGCTGGTTCCCGCTGGGGACCCTGCAGTGGACCCCACGGTATTTGCCCGCATACGGGAAATGCGCGAGCGTTTGACCCTTGGCGCTGGCGAGTCGGCAAAGGAACTCATCGACGCTGGGCGCCGCATCTAGGTGTCGCCATGAAGGCACTTGTTATCGACGGCTCAACTGTTCTCGGCTTCCTTTTGAAGGACGGGCGGGATGAAGGCGCTTCCATGGCGCTGGCCGCAATTGAGAGGGGCGTGCCGACGTACATCCCGGCGCATTGCCGTGTTGAAACGTCCAATGGCCTCCTTGTGGCGGAGCGGAGAAAAAGAATTACCCAGTCCGATGTCACCGAAGCCCTGGGTCTTCTTGGAGCGCTTCCGCTGACCACGGACGCCGAAACTGCGACCAAAGCTGGCGGAGAAACTATCGCACTGGCTCGCCAATACGGACTCACCATCTACGACGCAGCTTACCTTGAACTTGCGATGCGCCGCGGTGCGACACTGGCGACGAATGACCTCGAGCTTGCCAAGGCCGCCCAGGCCGCCGGCGTGGCGCTCCTGTCCGCAGCCCCCACGCCTTCCGCCAACCCATTATAGCCTTGATCCCCCCGGCTTCTCGCCGCTCGCCAGGACCAAACTGACCCACCGCCGTGCCCCTTCCCCGAATCCTCCGGTCCGCGTCCGAGGGAGCCGAGCGGCTCCTGGACCGGATTTTGTGCGTCGTCGGCGCGGTGCTCTTCTCCCAGGTCCCGGAATTCATGCAGCAGTACCTCCAGCGGCTGGGCGGACACCTGGACGAGGCGCGGCTCACGCTCAGCCGCTTCAGGGAGGCCGCGGCGCAGTCGGGCATGACGCTCGACCAGCTTGTCGCTGGCGCCGGCCAGAACCCGGATCCGTCCATGCGCAACATAGGGGGCGTGATCCAGGGCGCCGCGGCGCGCGTGGACGAGCTGGCGGCCGCGGACGCGGCGCTGCGCCACGCCTCGGCATGGACAAGGCCCTTCGTGTTCGCCGGGCACGTCGACTGGGGCATCGCCAGGGCGACCTGGGCGATCTACCGGCCGGCCGTGCCGACGACGGCCGAGGGCCTCGCGTATGCCGCAGTCGGGATCCTCCTCGTTCTCTCCCTGTACCACCTTGCCGTGAGGGCGCCGATCGCGGCGCGCCTCCGCAGGAGGGCGGCCAAGGCGGCGGACGCGCGCTGAGCCGGGGCCGCGGGCCTCAAATCCATGGACAGGACGGGCCCCGGCGGCCAAGTTGTCGGGGCGCCATGCCCGACAGCCTCAAGGTCAACCTCGGCGACCGTTCCTACCCGATCCTCCTGGGCGAGGATCTGGCGGCGGACGTGCGCGCATTGTGCGCCGCGCTGGCCCGCGACGGGAAGAGGTTCGCGGTGATCACCGACGGCAATGTCGCCAAGGTTCACGCCGGGGCGATCCAGGGGATGTTTGCCGGCGCTCCGCTCCTTGTCGTTGCGCCGGGCGAGGAGTCCAAGTCGATGCCGGAGCTGGCCCGGGCGCTCGACTTCCTCGCGGCCCAGGGCCTCGACAGGTCCGGCTCGGTGTTTGCGCTGGGAGGCGGCGTGGTGGGGGACCTGGCGGGGTTCGCCGCCGCGTCCTACCTGAGGGGCGTCGACTGCTACCAGGTGCCGACGACGCTGCTCGCGATGGTGGACAGCTCCGTGGGGGGCAAGACAGGCGTGAACCTGAAGGCGGGCAAGAACCTTGCGGGCGCGTTTCACCAGCCGCGCGGTGTGTTCGTCTCGACCGGCCTTCTGGGCACGCTTCCCCCTCGCGAATTCGCCGCGGGCATGGCCGAGGTGATCAAGACGGCCCTGATCGGCGACGGCCGGCTCTTTTCAGAACTCGAGCGCGCAAGCCTGGCGGCGGGCGACCCGAGGCTGCCCCGCGTCGTGCGGCTGTGCTGCGAGGCGAAGGCCCGGGTGGTCGAGGCGGACGAGCGCGAGCAGGCGCAGGACGGCGGGCGGGCCCTCCTCAACCTGGGGCACACCTTTGCGCACGCCGTCGAGCAGGTCACCGGCTACGGAGCGTACCTCCACGGCGAGGCGGTCGCCGTGGGACTGTGCGCCGCCGCGCGGCTTTCGAGGGCGCTGGGTATGGTCCCGGAGTCCGACGTGGCGCGGGTCGAGGCGGTCGTCGCCGCGCACGCGCTTCCCGTGCGCCTGCGCTCCCCGCTTGCGGTCGCCTCCCTCATGGCCGCGATGGCCCGCGACAAGAAGGCGCGCGCAGGCGTCCCCCGGTTCATCGTCCTAAGGTCCCTGGGCGATGCCGTCGTGCGGACCGGCGTCGCTGCCGATGCGGTGGAGTCCGTGTGGCGCGAGGTGGGCTGCCCCTGACACTCGGGAGAAAATACGTGTGTTCCGACCCCCGTCCCGTTAGATGATTTCCCATGTCCGCGATCGACGAAGGCATTGTCCGGGAGTTCTTTGAGCAGAACGGATTCTTCGTCCGCCAGGTGCGCAAGTACCAGGTGCAGGCCCGCAGGAAGACCGGCGACGAGGAGATAGACCTGCTGGTCTACAACCCCACCTGGCGCAAGGCGAGCCGCAGGCCCGACTTCTTCCTGTTCTCGACG
>DATNLY010000037.1:0-15816 GCA_035602635.1 Opitutaceae bacterium
TTTCCTCCAACATCACCGATTCCCCGCCGCCCATTGACTTTGGCGAGCTCGGCAACGGGGAGAGGGACACGATGCAGCTGCGTTCCGTCACGCGCGCCGTCCGCTACGCGGCGCACGACAGCAGGATCCGCGGGATACTGCTCATCGGCAACCTGGCCCCGTCGGGGCTCGGCTCCGGCTTCGCCGCCATGAGGGAGGTGCGCTCCGCGCTCGCCGACTTCCGGGCCGCGGGCAAGCCCGTGAAGGCCTACCTGGACTATGCGACGACCAGGGACTTCTACCTCGCCTCCGTCGCGAACAACGTCGCCCTCGACCCCTACGGGATGATCATCATGCCGGGCCTGGCGAGCCAGCCCATCTTCTATGCCGGGGCCCTCGAGAAGTACGGCATCGGCATCCAGGTCACGCGCGTCGGCAAGTACAAGTCGTTCGTCGAGCCGTACACGAGGAGGGACATGAGCCCCGAGAACCGCGAGCAGGTCCAGAAGCTCCTGGACGACGTGTGGGGCTCCCTCGTCTCGGACATCGGGAAGTCCCGCGGCGTCCCCGCGGCCTCCATCCAGGCGACCGTGGACGCGGAGGGCCTCATCAGGCCGGAGGCCGCGCTGAAGGGCGGGCTCGTCGACCGGGTGGCCTACCGCGACGTGATCGTGGACGAGCTCAAGAAGGAGACAGGCGTCACGGCGCCGAAGGACTCGTTCAGGCAGGTCACGCTCGGGTACTACGCCAGGACCGCCGTGGCAGACCCGTCGAGGGTCGGACCCGGCAAGGTCGCCATCGTCTACGCCGAGGGCGACATCGTGGACGGGGAGGGCGACGCGAACGAGATCGGGGGCTCGAAGTTCGCGCGCGCGATCAGGGAGCTCCGCGAGGACGCCTCGGTCAGCGCCATCGTGCTGCGGGTCAACAGCCCGGGCGGGAGCGTCTCGGCGTCGGAGACGATACAGCGCGAGCTCCGCCTCGCCCGCACCGCGAAGCCGGTGATCGTCTCCATGGGGTCGTACGCGGCGTCCGGGGGATACTGGATCTCCATCAACGGGGACCGGATCTTCGCCGAGCCGACGACCATCACGGGCTCGATCGGCGTCTTCGGGATCCAGGGTGACATCCAGAGGCTCGCGAACGACCACGGCATCACCTTTGACAGCGTCAAGACCGGAAGGTTTGCGGACATGCTCACGATCGCCCGCCCCAAGACCGAGGAGGAGATGGCGGTATTCCAGCGGATGGTCGACTGGGACTACGGCCAGTTCGTCGCGAAGGTCTCGGAGGGCCGCAAGATCCCGCTGGTCCGCGTCGAGGAGATCGCCCAGGGCCGCGTCTGGTCGGGGACGGAGGCGAAGAACCTGGGGCTCGTCGATGAGATCGGGGGCCTCAACGAGGCCATCCGGTATGCGGGGAAGCAGGCCGGCCTGGGCGAGCATTTCCGGCTCGTCGAGTTCCCGAGGTCGAAGAACCTTTCCGAGGCGATCGCCGAGATGCTCGGCAAGGCGGCTCCCACCATGATCCGGGCCCGCCAGGCGGGCCTTGTCGGCCAGATCGAGGAGCGCATCGAGGCCGGGCTCGCGCAGCTGCGCTCGTTCAACGACCCGGCGGGCATCTACGCCCGGATGCCGTTGGACCTCGATATCCACTGACGCAGATGGCCGCCTCCCCCACGTCCCACAGGCTGAGGGCGGATTGCCCCGCGACCGCCATCCCTGCGGGCGAGGCGGCGACGCTGGCCGCCGGCCAGGAGGTCGTGGTCGTCCAGACGCTCGGGGGCAGCGTGACGGTGCGCACGGACCGCGGGCTCTTCCGGATAGGGAGCGCGGACGCGTCCGCGATCGAGGGCCTGGAGCTTTCCGGCGGCGAGGCGGCCCCGGCGGGCGCCTTCAGCGAGAAGGCGGTGTGGGACGCGATGAGGACCTGCTTCGACCCCGAGATACCGGTCAACATCGTCGACCTCGGTCTCGTGTATGACCTCTCGATTGAGAAGACCCCCTCCGGCGCGAACGCGGTCGACGTGAAGATGACGCTCACGGCCCCCGGCTGCGGGATGGGCCCGGTGATCGCGGAGGATGCGCGCCGCAAGATCGCGGCCCTCCCGAGCGTCGAGCGGGCCAAGGTCCACATCGTCTGGGAGCCCGTCTGGAACCCCCGGATGATCTCCGCCGACGGGCGCAAGGCCCTCGGCCTGGAATAGCGCCCCCGCGGCGGCCGCCCTCGGGCTAGGCCGTGACGGTCTCGAGCGAGCAGCCGTCGGCGTCGGCGGCCGGCGTCTCGCAGTTGGGCCGGGCGATGACGCCGGGATACGGCTCGGGCGAAAACTCGTCGCCCGCGCGCCCGAGGAGGTGGCGGTCGCAGATCCCGAGGAGCGCGGGCTCCGACTCCGCCCGGCGCATGTCCCGAAGGAAGGCCCCCTCGGGATCGACCCCCTGGCCCACAAAGTTCAGGTACTTCTTCATCTTGTTGACATGCGCGCGCTCCGGGACGGCCGGGTCGCGCGTCGCCCTGTAGAGGCGCTCGACGTACTCGCGGACCTGCCCGAGCGAGATGCGGGAGGGCTCGGCCCCCGCAAACCGCTCCCTGCACTGGCTGAAGATCCACGGGTTGCGGATCGCGTGGCGGCCGATCATGACGCCCATCGCGCCCGTCTCGCGCACGATCCGCGCCGCCCTTGCCGCGGAGGTCACGTTGCCGTTCGCCAGCACGGGGCAGCGCACGCGGGAGGCCGCCAGGGCGATCCTGTCGTAGTGCACCTCGCTGCGGTACATCTCGCGCACGGTCCTTCCGTGGACCGTGAGAAGGTCGATCCCGCTCGCCCCCACGATGTCGAGGATCCGGTCGAGGCTGGAGTCGTCGTCGAAGCCGATGCGCATCTTGACGGTGAGGAGGCCCGGGACCGCGTCCCGGAGCGCCCCGAGGATCGCCCGGATCCTCTCCGGGTCGCGCAGGAGGCCGCCGCCCACGTTCTTGCGGTACACCTTGGGGGCCGGGCAGCCCAGGTTCAGGTCGATGCCCGCCACGCGGTGCCTCGCGAGCTCCGCCGCCGTGCGCACCAGGTGCGGGATGTCCTCGCCTATCAGCTGCGCGAAGACGGGCCGGCCGGTGTCGTTCTCGTCGATGCTGCGCAGGATGTGGCGCTCCGGGCGCGACTGCGCGTGGACGCGGAAGAATTCCGTGAAGAAGTAGTCGGGGGCCCCGTACGCGGCGACGACGCGCATGAAGGCGAGGTCGGTCACGTCCTGCATGGGCGCGAGCGCCGTGGCCGGCTGGCCCTGCGCCAGCGGCGCGGGCAATGGGCGCTGCGGTGTCAGGCCAGCTCCTCCCCGGGCTCGTCCTCGGCCTGCTGGCGGCGAAACAGCTCGAGGGTCTCGGTGCGGTCCTCCTCGGCGTCGAATACCGCGCGCGCCACGTAGATCGGGCGCTTGTGCTGGAGGGAGAGGACGATCGAGTCGCTGGGCCGGGCGTCTATCTCGACGATCTTCGTCCCCAGCTCGTTCTCCATGGTGAGGAGTATCCGCGCAAAGAAGGTCTTCTCCCGGGCGTCGTTGATCACGACCCGCTCGAGGCGCGTCCCCAGGCCGAGCAGGATGCTGCCTATGAGGTCGTGCGTCAGGGGCCTGTCCCTCTTGACGCCGTCGAGCGACATCTGGATCGCGTTCCCGACGAAGTGGTCCACGTAGATCACGAACGTCTTCTCGTCGTTGCCCAGGAACACGGCGCAGCCGTTGGGGGTGGGCATCACTCCCTTGACGGTGGCGGCGACTACGTCGTTCTGCATTGGTTGGTCTCCCTTGCTGGCCTACCCGCCAAATCTGACCCCGGCCCGGGCAAAGGGCAAGCGGCGCGAATGGCAGGGCGCCCGCCGGCGCTGGGAAGCCCCTATTCGAAGCCGAGCAGGCTGATCCCCCAGGAGCGGGCCCTCTCGAGCACGGCGGGCTTGTCGAGGATGATGACGCCCATCGACTTCAGGGCGGCCGCGTGGATGCCGGCGTCGCGCATCGACTCCAGCGTCCTCAGGCCGAGGCACGGCACGTCGAAGCGGAAGTCCTGGCGGGCCTTGACGGTCTTGACGAACAGGGTCTCGTCCGACTTCAGGCCGCCCGCGCGCTTGAGCATCTCGTCGGTCCCCTCGAACGCCTCCACGGCAAGGACGGTGCCCTTGCGCACCACGCAGCCCTGGCCGATGTCCAGTCGGGCGCACTCGGTGGCGATGTGGACGCCGTGGTTAAGGTAAGCCTTGTCGATCGGGAACCTGCCCCCGGTCATGCACCCCGGGGCGGCCAGTTGGTCGTCCAGGAACGCCCTTGCGTCGAGCAGGCGGATCCCGAGGGCCTCGATCTCCTTCGCGACCGCCCCGAAGATGGTCTCGGCGTTGCGCAGCTTGAGGGAGAGGAGGATCTGGGCCGCCTTCATGTCCGGGCGCAGCCCGTCGAACAGGCGTCTCGGGGTGACCATGCCGGCCATAAGGGCGTAGCCCACCCCGGATTTCTCCAGCAGGCGCAGGGTCTTTCCCACCTGGCCCACATGCACGCTGTGGCGGTCGGCCTCCGGGAACGACGAGACAAGCTCGGGGGCGGTCTCGCCCTCAAAGGCGATCAGCTTGACCGGGAGGCCCGCCGCGCGCATCGCCCTGGCGGCCAGCTGCGGGTAGATTCCCTGGCCCGCGATCAGCGCGACGGGAAGCTTGGGGTCGAACGCCTCGGGAAGGTATGCTGATGGGTTCTTCGGCACGAGCGTCAACCCCCTAGGTCTGCGCTCCGTAGTACTTCTTGTAGCTCCTGTAATAGCGGTAGTTCGAGTAGTACTCGATGCGCCGCGGCGACAGGCCGTTCAGGACGATCCCGAGGATCTCGTTCTTCCCCTCCCGGAGCGCCTTGATGTAGAGCCGGATGTGCTTGCGGTAGGCGCGGTTGAAGCGGCAGACGTAGATGACCTCGTCGGCGCGCTCGGCGACCAGCATGGCGTCCGAAACGGCTCCCATGGGGGGCGAGTCGATCACGATGAGGTCGAACTGCTTCTTCAGGCGCTCGAGCAGCGCCGGGAATACCGGGTTCTCGAGGATCTCGGTCGGGCTCTTCGAGCGGCCCCCTGACGTGAGGATCCAGAGGTTTTCCGCAAGCTTCGCGATCCCGAGCTGGGGATTGGTGAGGACGTCGCCGTCCAGCTGGGCGCCGTGCTCGAACCAGGATATGATCCCGGAGTCGTTCTGCTGGCGGAAGTGCCTGTGGAGCATGGGGCGGCGCAGGTCGCAGTCCATGAGCAGCGTCCTCTTGCCGTGGCGCGCGAAGCAGGCCGCCAGGTTGCACGATATGAGCGTCTTTCCCTCCCCTGGGATCGTGCTGGTGACCAGCATCGACTTGGGAAAGTCGAGCTTGGACTGGATCTTGACGGAGCTGTAGAGGCCCAGGAACGCCTCGTTCCCGGATTCGACCTCCGTCGTCCCGGAGGAGAGGTTGACCTTCTCGTCATCCTTCAGCGTGGCAAGCTGGGGGATGATGCCGAGCAGCTGGACGCCGATGAAGGACTCCACGTCCCACGCGCTCTTAACGCGGTCGTCGACGAAGCCGAGCGTGATGGCGATGCCGAGGAACACCATGATCCCGAGCCCGACGCTCGTGCGGGTGGCCGATCCCATGTTGGGGGAGCTCGGGGATCCGGGGACCTGGGCCCGGTCCAGCGGATGGAGCGAGATCTTGTCCAGGTTCTTGAACGTCTGCGTCTGGTTCAGGCGCTCCAGGATCTCGACGTAGTAGCCCTTTGCCACGGTGGCCTTGTCCTGGAGCGAGTTGTAGTCGACGCTGAGCGCGCGCAGGTTGAGTTCCTTCTGCTCCTGGTCGTCGTACTCCTTCTGGAGCGCCGTCACGCTGTCGCGGGCGGCCGACAGGCGCGTCTCCAGGTCCGCGATCGCCAGGTCCACCGCCCTGTCGAGCTGGGCCTTGATGACCCTGATCTTGTCGGCGTTGTCGATGACCTTTGGGTGCCTCTCCAGGTACCTTTCCATGAGGAGCGCCTGCGTCTGCTCCGCCTCGCCCAGCTGGGACTTGAGCGTCGGCACCGCTCCGTGGTTGGCGATGTACGAGATCTCCAGCAGGTCCTTTCCCGCCTTCCGGAAGTCCGCGACCTCCTTCTCGAGCTCCTCCACGCTCAGCAGCTCAAGGCGCGCGCTCGTGACGGCGGCGTTGACCGACTTCAGGCGGTCGGAGACGATGTTCATGCTCTTGTCGAGCGATACCAGGTTGTGCTGGCTCATGTAGCTCTCGAGATTCCTCTCGGCGTCCTCCGCGTCCTTCTGCAGCTGAATGGACCTGGCCTTCAGGTAGACCACGGCATCCTCGTTCTTCCCGCCCACGCTCTCAAAGAGGTAGTTCATGAACTCCTCGACGTACCTGTTGGCGACGAGCGCCGCCGCCTCGGGGTCCTCGTGGCTGACCGTGATCGTGATCAGGTAGCTGTTCCTGAGGGGCTCGGGGTCGACCGAGCCCAGCACCGCGCCCACCGGCGGCGGGCTGGAGCCGGGCGGGAGCCGTTTGAGCGCCGCCCGCTGCAGGACCTTCCGCTCCTCGGGCGTGAACGAGTCGATGACGCTCGTGCGGAGCCGGTTGCTCTGGATGTCGCGGATGTAGGTGGCGATGTCCTCGTCCGACCTGACGGACGGGTCCACGACGCCCTGGCTCGTCACGACGGTCTCGGGCTTCTCAAACTGGAGCGAGGCGACGGCCTCGTAGATCGGCGTCTTGTGCTTCTGCCAGACGAAGAAGCCGAGGGAGGCGACCAGCGCGATCGGCAGCGCGATCCAGACCCGCTCGCGCATGATGATGTAATAGTCGCGCAGCGTCCGGCGCTCGACGATCGCCTCGTCGTCGACGGCGGGGGGGCCGGTTCGCTGTCTCTTGAAGGGCGGGTTGGTCTCGGCCATTTGCGGTCTATCGGGGCGGGGCCCCTTCAAATGATGCGCTCGGGGACATACACGATGTCGTCGGGCTCCAGGCGCAGCGCGCTGTTCTCCTGGTTGCTCTTCGAGTTGCCCTTGCCCTTGATCAGGCTCTCCACGTCGAGCGTGATCACCCTTGTCGTGCCGTCGGGGAGGCTCCGGGTCACACGGACCTCGGTTCCCTGCGCCGTGTCGGTGAATCCGCCCGCCTTGGTGACGAGGTCAAGGACGGTCATGGTGGACTCCACGGGAAGCGGGAAGCGCCCCGGGTTCTTCACCTGGCCGTTGATCGAGACCTCCCGCGGGGCGTACTCCTCGACGGAGACGGTCACCTGGGGATTGCGCAGGAACCGACCGTCCCTGTAGGCGGACTCGATCGTCCTGCCTGCGTCGCTGAGCGTCTGCCCCGAGACGCGGACCTCGCCCACAAGCGGGAGGTTCACGGTCCCCTTGGAGTCGACCCTGGAGATTGTCGTGAGGTCGTCCTCCTGGAACACCCGTATGCTGAGCTTGTCGGTCGAGCGGATCGTGTACGCGGGAGCCTTGCCCGGGTTGGAGGCCGCGCCCGGATCGTCGGCGCGTGCGCAGGGCAGCGCGGCCGAGAGCATTGCTGCTGCGGCGATCACGTGTCGTAAGGCTTCTTTCATGGCGGCTCGATTTACCAATGTGTCGTCATGCCCAGGTCGATCTGCTCCCTGGGAAAATCGGCATAGGGGAGGGTGGACCAGCTCCTGTAGTAGGCATATGTGACATACGCCTTCAGGTGCTTGTCGAGCGTGTAGAAGTAGCTGCCGCTCAGCGACAGGAACTTGTCGACGCGCTGCGCTCCGCCCGGGGCGACCTTGCCCTCGGCGCCGAGAAAGCTGTTCTCCCCGACGGCGGCGTCCAGCGTCAGGCTCGCCTTTGCGGTGAGCGAGTCCTGGAACGTGATCCCCAGCCGGCTCGTGTCGATCGACACCGCCGACGCCGTCGTCGAATAATCGCGCGAGACCGCGGAGGTGAGCGTCATCCTGCGGGTCATGTTCCAGGTCAGGGTCCCGCTCGCGGTCCAGTCGGTGGATCTGACCGAGTAGGGGCCGGTCGCGCCGACCGGCTGCCTCTCCTGGATTCCGCCCTGGAGCGAGCCGTTGAACGGCCCGATGACCTTTCCGCTCACGCCGGCCGAAAGCGAACGGTCGACATCGTTGCCGGCCCCCTTCGCCTCGAACGTGTACTGCGTGCGGTAGTCCACAAAGAGGTCCCTCACCTCGTTGAGGATGTAGTACAGGTAGAGGTTTCCGGAGTAGGTGGTCTGGTTGGTGAAGAGGGCCTTGTCTTGGTAATCCACCCGGTCGTAGGCGAAGGATCCGGATATCGAGTAGCGCTCTATCACCGGGTATTGGAAATTCAGGCCCACGTTGTAGTTCCAGGATATGTCACGGGTGTTGACGTCCACGTCGGCCCTGTCCTCGCGCTGGATGCCTAGCGTCAGCGACCCCGTCGTCCTTCCCGTCTGCTTGGTGAGCTCCGCCGTGAACTTGGGGTCCACGTAGTCCTGGCTCCTGAAGCTCGCGAACCGGGCCCAGTCGAGCGAGGCGGTTGCGTTGACCCCGATCCAGCCCGCCCTGCGGGCGAACTCCGTGCCGATCGTCCCCTGGTACACCATGCTGCCCTGGTTCATCGCGTTCGTGAAGACATTCGAGTTGTAGGACATGTCGACCGTTCCGTCGACGAACAGGTGGTCCCTCCCGTCCTCCAGCGACACCAGCGCGTGGGCCCGGGGGCAGAAAACGGCGACCGCCGCCACGGCTGCGGCCGTGTGCAATCGGTGCTGGAATTTCATGGACTCTGTGCAGGAGAGGGCAGCCGGATCACCGGCTGTTCAGGTTTGCCGCGCTCACGGTCGGCTGGACCGGCGGGTTAACCGGCACGACGGGCACCGCCACTATCTCGTTGTTGCCCGAATCCGGCGGCGACGCCCCGTCGAAGACCGTGACGGAGCCGTCCTTGCGCGCCTGCACCTCAAAGTAGACGAGCTTCCTCGCGTCATCGGCCGTGAGGACACGGTACTCGAGCCACTGCTGCGCCTCCTCGGCGTTGCCGGCGGCGATCCCCTGGATCAGCACGATGTTGGGCCCCCCGGGCTTGCCCGGCTGGATGATGATCTGCTGGCCGGCCTGGATCTCGTGAGGGCTGTCCAGGGGGCCCCCCTGGACGGTCGCGTCGCCCGCGATCATCGAGATCTCGGTGATGTTGTCCCCGGCCAGGATCACCGCCTGGCGCCCCCGGATGGTCGAGGTCGAGAGCGACGTCTCGTAGGTCATCGTGCTCCCGGCCACGAGGTTGCTCGTCGAGACGCCGATCACGCCGTAGTCGAGGTAGAGGTGCGTCTTCGATACCGAGGGCTCGTCGTCCATGTCGGTCCGGTTTGGCCTGAAGGGCTCCTGCTGGAAGCCGCGGATCTCCAGGCGTGTGTTGACGTCGACGTAGATGCCGGTGCCGTTCGAGAGGACCAGCGACACGTTCGAGTTGGGCTTGGTCTCGACGACCGTGCCCTGAGCCCTGTAGACCGACTTTTTCGTCAGGTCGTCGATCTCCTTGCCCGTGTCTATCTGGGTTTCGCCGTTGGTCTCGGCGATGAAAAGCTTGCTGGCCGGGCCCTTCCCCTGGCCCTGGGCGCGCCCGGCGGCCGCGAGGCAGACTATGGCGATGAGGAAGCGGAGCGATGTTCGGGGTCTTTTCACGCGAACAGCGTACGATTTTCCGTCAATTTTCGCAAGAGAGTATAAACGCCTATATCCGGGGGTGTAATTACTTATGTTTGCTCCTCGTGCCCGGCGCAACAGCCGAAAACGGGCGCCGGGAGGCGGTCAAACCTGCGGCACGACAAGGTTCAGGATACGTCCGGGCACATAGACGACCTTGGCGATCGCCTTGCCCGCCAGGAATGCCGCCACCTTGGGGTGGGCCTTTGCGAGCGCGACCGCCTCCTCCTGGGGCAGCCCCACGGGCACGAGCTGGTCGCCCCGGTGCTTGCCGTTGACCTGGAAGACGAGGCGGACCTCCGCGGGCGAGATGACAGCGGGGTCGAAGGTCGGCCACGGGGCCTCGGCGGCCCGGCCGGGGGCTCCCAGCCTGGACCAGACCTCCTCGCAGAAATGGGGGGCGAAGGGGGCGAGCAGCTGGATGAACGCGAGCGCGGTCGCCCGGCTGACCACGGGCTCCTTGTGCAGGGCGTTCTCGAAGATCATCATCTGCGAGATGGCCGTGTTGAACCTCATGGCCTCGATGTCGTCGCCGACCTTGCGGATCGTCTCATGGAGGAGCCGCTGCAGCCCGGGCAATTCCGGCGCGCCGTCGACGATCTTCGGGTTCGCCGCGCCGTCCTCGCCGACGCAGTCGCGCCAGACCTTCTGGAGGAAGCGGTGCACGCCCTCAATCCCCCTCGGGTTCCAGGGCTTCACGGCCTCGAGCGGGCCGAGAAACATGAGGTAGAGCCTCAGGCTGTCCGCGCCGTGGCTCTCGATGATCGCGTCGGGACTGACCACGTTGCCGCGGCTCTTCGACATCTTCTCCCCGTCCTCGCCGAGGATGGTCCCCTGGTGGAAGAGCCTCCGGAAGGGCTCGTCGTCCGGGACGGCGCCGATGTCGAAGAGGACCTTGTGCCAGAACCGGGCGTAGAGGAGGTGGAGCACCGCGTGCTCCGCCCCGCCGACGTAGAGGTCGGGGCCGCCCCAGCGGGCGAGCGCCCCCGGGGACGCGAACTCCCTGTCGTTGTGGGGATCGGTGTACCGAAGGTAGTACCAGCACGACCCGGCCCACTGGGGCATCGTGTTGGTCTCGCGGCGCGCGCGCAGCCACGCCGGGCCCCTTGGCGCGGCGCCGGACCCCGGCGCGGCCGCGCCGGTCTCGAAGTTGTACCAGACCCCGACCCACTCCGGGACGTTGGCGAGCGCGCTCTCGCCGGTGCCGCTCGGCAGGTAGGACTTGACCGGCGGCAGGGCCAGCGGGAGCGCGGACTCGGGAAGGGGCAGGGCAAACCGGACCCCGCCCTCCTGCTCGCAGGACACCGGCTCCCTGGGAAGGGCGTCCCCGAGGACCGGCGCCGCGCGGCGATAGTCCTCCTCGCTCACCCAGACGATCGGGATCGGCTCGCCCCAGTAGCGCTGCCTCGAGAAGAGCCAGTCGCGAAGCTTGAAGTTGACCATGGGGCGCCCCGCGCCCTTCCCAGCGAGGTCCTCGGTGATGCGGCGCTTGGCCTCCTGCCATCCAAGTCCCGTATACCCTCCCGAACTGACAAGGGTTCCGTCGCCGACATAGGGCAGCCTGGACGCCTCCCAGCCCGGCTCCGCCCCGGGCGGCTTGATCACGGCGACCACGGGCAGCCCGTAGCGCCCGGCGAATTCGAAGTCGCGCTCGTCGTGCGCCGGCACGGCCATGATGGCGCCCGTACCGTAGCCGGTGAGCACATAGTCCGCGACCCACACCGGCAGGCGGGCCCCGTTGATCGGGTTGAGCGCGAACGAGCCCGTGAATATCCCCGTCTTCTCCTTCGCGAGGTCCGTGCGCTCGAGGTCGCTCTTGGAAGCGGAGAGCCTGCGGTACTCCCCGAGCGCCGCGCGCTGTGCCGGGACCGTGAGGGCGTCGACCAGGGCGTGCTCGGGAGAGAGGACCATGTAGGTGCAGCCGAAAAGCGTGTCGGGCCGGGTGGTGAACACCTTCAGCGGGCCGAGCCCCGACTGCTCAAGGCCGAAGGAGACCTCGGCGCCCTCGCTCCTGCCTATCCAGGCGGCCTGCATCCTCTTCGTGGACTCGGGCCAGTCCAGCCGGTCGAGCCCGGAAAGCAGGCGCTCCGCGTAGGCCGTGATCCTCAGGACCCATTGGCGCAGGTTGCGTCGCTCCACGGGGAAGCCGCCCACCTCGCTCCTGCCGTCGACAATCTCCTCGTTCGCGAGCACGGTGCGCATTTCCGGGCACCACCAGACGGGGCGCTCGTCCACGTAGGCCAGGCCCCTGCGGAAGAGCTGCAGGAAGATCCACTGGGTCCAGCGGAAGTACTTGGGGTCCGTCGTGTCGATCTCGCGGCCCCAGTCGTAGGAAAAGCCGAGCGCCTTTATCTGGCGCCTGAAGTTGGCGATGTTGTTCTGCGTGTTCGTTGCCGGGTGGGTGCCGGTCTTCACCGCGTGCTGCTCGGCGGGGAGCCCGAAAGCGTCCCAGCCTATAGGGTGAAGCACGCGGAAGCCCCGGGCCCGCCTGTGGCGCGCGATGATGTCGGTCGCGGTGTACCCCTCCGGGTGGCCGATGTGCAGGCCCGACCCCGACGGGTACGGGAACATGTCGAGCACGTAGAACTTGGGCCTCGCCGGGTCCTCCACGGCCTCGAAAGAGCGGTTTTGCTCCCAGAAAGATTGCCAGCGGCGCTCGATTTCGTGAAAGTCGTAGTCTTTGCTCCCGGTAACCATCGTGTAGAACCTGCCATTGTGAACCAATCACTTCCCCGGTCAATCTTGGCCGCCGCCCTTCTCCTCGCCGCGGGTGCCGCCCGGGCGTCGATGAGCGGCGGATTCGACCGGCTTCTCGACTCCGTCGTGCGCATCGACGTCCGGGAGCTCAACTTCGAGGACGGGGTGCGCAGGATCGACGCGAGCATAGGCTCGGGCGTCATCCTCTCCCAGGACGGGCTCATCCTCACCAACGCCCACGTCGCCGGCCCGAAGGCCGTCGAGATCAACGTGACCCTTTCGAACCTGGAGAGGGTGGGGGCGAGGCTCGTCGGCTGGGACCACTGGACGGACCTCTCGCTGCTCAGGATCAACCTCGACGACGCCAAGAGGCGGGGCCTCGCCTTCAAGCACGCCGACTTCGGCGACAGCGAGAAGCTCTACGTCGGGGAGACCGTCTACGCCGTCGGCACGCCCCACGGGCTCACCCGCACGGTGACCCGCGGGATCATCTCGAACAACAACCGCTACTTCGAGGATACCGAGGGTGTCGACGGGTACGAGACCGGGAACTTCAACACGTGGCTGCAGACCGATGCCGCGATCAACCCGGGCAACTCCGGGGGGCCGCTGGTGACGGAGGACGGCCGCATCGTCGGGATAACCTCACGGGCGTACCTCGGGGCCAACAACCTCGGCTTCGCCATCCCCTCCAGCACCGCCAGGCGCGTCATGGAGGGCCTGGTGCGCGACGGGTCGATCACTCGGAGCTATATAGGCGTCGTGCCGAAGGCGCTCCAGGACCTCGAGGGGTTCTACGAGGTGGCGACGAACACGGGCGTGCTTGTCGACAGCGTGGAGGCGGACTCGCCCGCCGCGGCCGCCGGCCTGCGCGCGGGGGACGTCATCCTCTCCGTGAACGGCAAGATGGTCGACGGGCGGTTTCCCGAGCAGCTGCCGCCGATCCAGAACCTGATTGCGAGCCAGCCCGTGGGCTCGCCGCTCGTGCTGGCCTACAAGCGGGGCTCGACCGAGTCCTCGGCCACCCTCGTCACGGCGAGGCTTGAGAGCCGGATGGGCGAGGAGTGGGTCTCGGACGCGTGGGGGATCGGGCTCAGGAAGGTCTCCCGGGCGTTCGCCAGGGAAAACCAGCTTTCGGACGACAACGGGGCCCTCGTGATAGGGGTGCAGCAGGGGTTCCCGGCGGAGGTGGCGGGCCTGGAGAGGGGCGACATCGTGACCAAGATCAACCAGAGCCCGGTGACCTCGCTCGACGTGGTCAGGGCGGTCGACACGGCGTACGCCGCGAGGCCCGGGCCGACGCTCTTCGAGGTGCAGAGGGAGCGCCGCGTGTCGCTGATCGTCCTCAAGCCGTGAAGCGACTCACGCTCCTGCTGGCGCTCGCGCCGTGCCTGGCGCCGCTGCGGGCGCCGGCCTCGGAGCTGACCGCGCTCTGGGCGGAGCGCGTGAAGTGCACGGTAGCCGTCGAGTACGTCACCCAGACGGAGCTCGAGCGCCGCCCGACGATCGCCTACGGCACGGTCGTCGACTCGGCGGGGACCATTATCCTTCCCTCGGCGGCCGTCGACCTGAGGGTCTCGCCCAGCCAGATCCGGGACTTCAAGGTCTACCTTCCCGGGGACCCCGAGGGGCACCCCGCGCAGTACCTTGGCCGGGACGCGTTCACGGGCTGGCATTTCGTGAGGGCGGACGCGTCCATACTGGGCCGGCTCGTCCCGGTGACGGCGTTCGCCGGGTCGGGCTCCCCGCGCAGGCCCGAGCTCGGCGAGTTCGTGTGGGGGATCGGGCTGCGCAACAAGGACGAGGACTTCACGCCGTACATCCTCCAGAGCCACGTGGCCCTCATCCAGGCGCTTCCCCAGCAGACGGCGATCGCCCAGCAGGAGGTCGCCGGGCCCGGCCTTCCCGTGTTCTACCAGGACGGCCGGTTCGCAGGCCTGGGCGCGAGCTCGTTCGGCCAGACCTTCCTGGAGTTCTCCGGCGAGGAGCGGGGCGGCGCGCCCATCATGCTCGTCAACCTCGAGGAGAGCAGCGCGTTCCTCGTCGCCTCCGAGGTGCTTCCCTACTTTGGGCGCATCCCCAAGACCGCCGTGGGCCGCCCGCTCTCGTGGCTCGGCGCCTACGGCCTGGAGCCCATGGACCGCGAGGTCGCCGCGTTCCTCAGGCTCAACTCGCAGTCGGGGGCGGTGGTCAGCGAGGTCCTGGAGGGCAGCCCCGCCGAGAAGGCGGGCCTGAAGGCGCGCGACATCATCCTGGGGGTCGACGGGACGGCGCTGCCGCGGTTCCGGCCCGACCGGGTGGTCGTCGACTACGTCGAGCGGCTGATCGCGGCCCGGGCGCCTGGCGACACGATAACCCTCTCCATCCTGCGCGGCTCCGAGCGGGTCGAGCTCAGGGCGACGCTCGCCGAGGAGCCGCGCCTCGTCCGCGAGGCCGACCGCAGGTACTTCGAGAAGATCGGGTTCACGGCCCGTGAATTCGTCTACGGCGACGCGGTCGCGCGGCACGCGAGGACCGGCGTGCTGGACGGGATCGTGGCCCACCTGGTGAAGCCGAACAGCCCGGCGGACATTGCAGGCCTGAGGCCGGACGACTGGATCAAGGAGATAGACGGCGCCGACATACCCGACTTCGCCGCGGCCGTGGGGAGGCTCTCCGCGATCGAGAAGGACCCGCTGCGAGCGGAGACCGTGTTCCTCGTGAGCCGCGGGGGGGACACGGCGGTGCTCAGGATCAAGCTGCGCTAGGCGCCGCAACGCACATGCTCAACGGGGACCACGGGGAAAACGGGCGCACCGGGACGCCCGCCGGCGCCGCAAATTTGGAATTCGACATGCTCGGCGAGTGGGTGGAGAAGCTGGTTCGATCCCGGGAAACCTTAACTCCAGAACCATGCGCCTCGCCCTGAATGCTCTCACCGACGAACTGCGCCGCCTGAAGGCCGGCGGGGTCGTGAGCGTGTCGGTGTCCCAGGAGGGCCTGGACGCGCTCCGTAGGTCCGTTGCCGCGGCCCCGTCGCCCGCGCCGCGCAAGGCCGAGGCCGCGGCCCGGCCCGGCCCGGCGGCGCCCGCCCCCCCGGCCGTCGTCCTGCCCGACGGCGACAAGGCCTCCCGTTGGTCCGCCCTCTGCGCGATGGTGCTCGGGGACCCCGCCTGCGCCGCCAAGATCCGGCCGGGAAAGAAGGCCGTCGTCGGCGTCGGGAGCCTTGACGCCGCCATCATGTTCGTCGGGGAGGCGCCCGGCGCCGAGGAGGAGGTCCAGGGAGAGCCCTTCGTTGGGCCCGCCGGCCAGCTGCTCAACAAGATGATAAGCGGGATGGGGCTCTCCAGGGCGGAGGTCTACATCGCCAACATCATGAACTGGCGGCCCGATCTCCCCGCGGGGGCGGACGGCGCCCAGTCCGGCAACCGGCCCCCCACCGAGGCCGAGATGGCTCACTGCCTGCCCTACCTCAGG
>DATNLY010000040.1:0-6192 GCA_035602635.1 Opitutaceae bacterium
CCCGCCGGGCGGCGGATGCCGCTGCGCTGGCGTTGGCGACCGGGCGGGGTTGCATGGCCCGAATGACGCAGAATCGCGGCCCGGCAGCAACTTCCAGCTGCCGCGACGCCCCCTCGGTGCCTCTCCCCCCCGGGCAAAGGCGGCGTTTGCCTTTGAGACGGGGTGAGCCCATGGTCTTCCGCCAGCAAAAACAGCCCGCTCTCCCATGCCAAGACTCACCTCGTTACTGGCAGGCCTGGTCCTGCTGTCCTCGCCCCTCCTCTCGCAGTCCGCCCCCTCCCCGGACGAAACACGCCTGATGCGCTTCCCGGCCACGGACGGGCACCGGGTCGTGTTCTCCTACGCGGACCAGCTCTACACGGTGGGCCTGGAGGGCGGGATCGCCAGGCGCCTCACCAACGGCCCCGGGTATGCGGTCTTCCCCCGGTTCTCGCCCGACGGCAGGCAGCTCGCGTTCACCGCCCAGTACGACGGGAACACCGAGGTCTACCTGATGCCGGCCGACGGCGGCGCACCGAAGCGCCTCACATACACGGCGACCCTCGAGCGCGACGACCTGGGCGACCGCATGGGGCCGAACAACATCGTGATGGCCTGGAAAAACACCACGCCAGAGATCCTGTTTCGCTCCCGCATGCGCTCGTACAATTCCTTCAACGGCCAGCTGTACTCGGTCGGCACGGACGGCGACCTCCCGAGGCAGATACCCGTGCCCAGGGGGGGCTTCCTCTCGATGTCCCCCGATGACAGCAAGATGGCCTACAACCGAGTCTTCCGGGAATTCCGCACGTGGAAGGACTACCGGGGAGGGATGGCCGACGACATCTGGATCTATGATTTCAAGACGGGCGCGATCGAGGACATCACGAACAACCCCGCCCAGGACATCATCCCCATGTGGGCGCCCAACAACCGGATCTACTTCCTCTCGGACCGCACCAAGCGCCTGAACCTCTACAGCTACGACCTGGCGACCAAGGCCACCGCGCAACTGACAGACTTCAGGGATTTCGACATCAAGTTCCCGGCGCTCGGCGGCGGCGTGATCGTCTTCGAGGAGGCGGGCTACCTATGGGAGTTCGACACCGCGAAGGCCGCCCTCAGGCGGATCCCGATCGTCGTGAAGGACGATTTCGTCACATCGCGCCCCGCGCTCGTCAGGGTGTCGGGCTTCATTGAGGGCGTGGCTCCCTCGCCGGACGGCAAGCGGGTCGTCGTGAGCGCGCGCGGCAACACGTTCACGGTCCCGGCGAAGGACGGCGCCACGCGCAACCTGAGCGCGAAGTCGGGGGTGCATGAGCGGGACTCGGCGTGGTCGCCCGACGGCCGGTGGATCGCCTACATCTCCGACGAGACCGGCGAGAACGAGCTGTACGTCAGGGCGCAGGACGGCTCCGGGGAGCCGGTCCAGGTGACCTCCGGGGCGGACACGTACTACTACGGGCCGAAGTGGTCCCCCGACAGCGGGAAGCTGCTGTGGGCCGACCGGATGCAGCGGCTCCGCTTTGTCACGGTGGCCACGAAGGCGGTCGCGACCGTGGACACGGCCACCGCGTTCGAGGTGAGGGAGTATTCCTGGTCCCCGGACAGCCAATGGGTCGCGTGGACGCGACCTGAGGACAGCTCGCTCAGCAGGGTTTGGCTCTACTCGGTCGCGTCCGGTAGGAAGTTCCCGGTGACGGACGGCTGGTACACCGCGGGCGGCCCGGACTTCAGCGACGACGGGAAGTTCCTGGTCCTTCAGTCGAGCCGTGACTTCAACCGCACGATGAGCGACATCGAGTTCGAGTACGTCTACGACAACCTCCAGCGCGTCTACCTGGTCGCCCTCGCCAAGGACACGGAGTCTCCCTTCAAGCCGAAGAGCGACGAGGTCCAGGTGTCAGCCGAGCCCAAGCCGGGCGACAAGACTGCCGACGCAAAGGATGCCAAGAAGGATGCCCCTCCGAAGGCGGTCACGGTGAAGGTGGACGAGGATGGGATCATGGACCGCCTGATCGGCCTCCCCGTCAAGGCCTCGAACTACGGGTCCATCCGCGCGGTCGGCAACAAGGTCTATTACATCCGCCAGGATTCGTTTGATGGCAACATCCTGGAACCCGGTCTCGAGACGCCAAAGACGCTCCTTGTCTACGACCTGAAGGACCTGAAGGAGACGGAACTCGGGACGGCTTCGGACTTCGAGGTCACCGCCGACGGCAAGAAGATGCTCCTCAAGACGGGGAAGGATTTCGCCCTGGTCGACCTGCCGACGGCCAAGCTCGAGATTAAGGACAAGATCTCCTTCGACGGCCTGGAGATGAACCTGGACCGGCGCGCGGAATGGGCGCAGATCTACAACGAGAGCTGGCGCCAGATGCGCGACTATTTCTTCTCGCCCACCATGAACGGGGTGGACTGGCCCGCGATGCGGGACAAGTACGCGGCGCTCCTCCCCTACGCGCAGACCCGCTACGACCTGACCTACCTCATAGGCGAGATGATCGGCGAGATGCACAGCAGCCACACCTACGTCTGGGGAGGCGACCGCCCCGTCGCTCCCCGCATCCCAACCGGCCTCCTGGGGGCCGAGCTCTCCCGCGATCCCCAGAGCCGAGCCTACCGGATCGACCGCATCCTGCGCGGGGAGAACTGGCAGCCCAAGCTGCGCTCCCCCCTGACGGAAATCGGCGTCAACGTGGGCGACGGCGACTATATCCTCGCTGTGGATGGCAAGCCCGTGCGCGACATGGCCAACATCTATTCCTCACTTGTGGGCAAGGCCGGCAAGCAGGTGGTCCTACGGGTCAACTCCAAGCCGCTCGACGAGGGCTCGCGCAGCGTCACGGTCGTCCCGACGGCGGACGAGGCGCCCCTCTACTACGAGGCCTGGGTGAGGCACAACACGGATTATGTCTCGCAGAGGACGGGCGGCCAGGTCGGCTACATCCACATCCCCGACATGGGGCCCGAGGGCCTGAGCGAATTTGCGAAGCACTTCGCCCCGCAGCTCCGGAAGAAGGCCCTGATAATCGACGACCGCGGCAACGGCGGCGGGAACGTCTCCCCGCTCATCGTTGAGCGCCTCACCCGCGCGCTCGTCCTGTTCGAGAAGCCCCGCAACGCGACGCCGGTCACGAACCCGGCCGACATGCAGCTGGGGCCAAAGCTGCTCCTCATGGACGAGTTCTCCGCCTCCGACGGCGACGTCTTCGCCTACCGGTTCAGGGCGGATGGCATGGGCAAGCTTGTGGGAAAGCGGACCTGGAGCGGGGTCGTCGGCTTCCGCGCGCTCCTCCCGATCGTCGACGGCGGTTCCCTGTCGAGGCCGGAGTTCGCCCCGTACTCCAAGGACGGCAAGGACTGGGCAATCGAGGGCCACGGCGTCGACCCGGACATCGTCGTCGACAACGACCCCGCGAAGGAATTCGCAGGGATGGACCAGCAGCTCGACAGGGGGATCGACGAGATCCTGCTGGAGCTGAAGACGAACGCCCAGCCGGTGCCGCCGCCCCCGCCCTTCCCCGACAGGAGTTAGCGGCGCGCCGGGGTCAGGGCGCGGCCAGCTCCCGCTTGACCGCAGCGCGGATCCCCTCCCGGCCGTCGGCCAGGAGGACGGTTTCCCGAACCCCGGGCCCAAGCTCGCCGCTAAGCTGGGAGTCGACCAGGGCGCCCCGGACCCTGCGCTCCACGACGTTGCGCATGGGCCGCGCGCCCAGCCTCCGGTGCCAGCCCTCGCTCACGAGCCTCCTGCAGACGTCGTCCCCGTGCAGCACGCGGTGGGGGTGGCCGAACCTGCGCGAGAGCACCCCGGACTGGAACTCGGCCTCCTGCTCGAGCATCCGGCTGCAGATCCGCAGCTGGATCTCTCGCGTCAGGTGCCCGAAGACGATGACCGCGGTGAACCTTGCGAGCACCTCCGGCCTGAAATGGGCCGCCGCCTCCTGCTCGACAAAGCGGCGCACCGACGCTCGGGAAACCCCCTCCATCTCCACCACCCCGGCGGACCCGACGTTGGAGGTGGCGATGACATGGAGGTCGGAGAGGTCGAGCGTCTCCCCGCTCGCGAGCGTGAGGGCGGCCTCCTCAATTCCCAGCAGGTAGTCGGAAACCCTGCGATCGGCCTTCTCGATCTCGTCCAGAAGGAGGATCCGGCCCCCGGCAGACCTGAGCGCCGCGATCCGCTCCCCAAGGAGCCCGCGAGCCCCGGCCGACGTGCCGAGGAGGAGGCCGACGCGCTCCCCGGAGGAGAACTCGGCGCAGTTCACCCGGGCGACGGCGCCCGTCCCATGCAGGTGGGCGGCCGCCTCGGTGACCGCCTTCGTCTTGCCCGTCCCGGTCGGCCCGAGGATGAGGACGAGGCTCCTCGGCCTGCCCGCGGGCGTGTGGCCCAGCTCCCCGGCGAGAAGGGCGTCGGAAAGGCCGCCGACCGCCTCGTCCTGCCCCAGGATGGCCCGCTGCAGGTGCCCGCGCAGGCCTCGCAGCACTTCAAGACGGGCAGGATCAATGGGGCATTCCTCCATTTCCCGCTTGTTGGACCGCGGCGGTCCGCGCGTCAAGCGGCCGGTGTTCTGCTTTTCTCCCGGCTCGAGAACGCCGCCCGAATGTTCGGGGCGACCGACACTGTGAATTCTCCCCCGTCGCCGGGGCGCACGACGACCGCGTTGCGCTGGCGCCGGCCCGCCAGGCCGTTCTCCCGGATGAACTCCCGCAGCGACCGGTGGAGCGCAACGGCCATGCCGCGGCCCTGCACCGGGAGGGACCCCCGCTGGATGACAAGGAGCCCGAGCGCCCTGTAGCGGCCCCGCTCCGAGGCCGTCGAGTCCGCGGCGTCGATGTCCGCCGCGTTCCTGCCCCACGCCTCCCGAATCCGCACGAGCCAGCTTGCGCCCTGGCCCGGGCCCCCGGAACACCTGCGGCTCGTGAGCTTCACGTCCAGGCGGGACGCGGCCTTGAAGAGGCCTCCGCGGTCGCTCTCCCTGTGGACCCGCACGACGAGGCCCCGTTTCTTCATCCCCTGGACAATCTTCTGCCAGCGCACGCAGTGCACCTGGACGCCGAGCAGGGGGTAGACGGGCAGCGGGAGGAAATCGACGACGTCGGGCTCGGAAAGGCCGCGCGACGCGGCGACGGTTGCGGAAACACCCCGTGGCGTGGAGTCGTGAACTTTGGTCTTGTCACTCATGACGTTTTAATGAGATCACTAACCTTATAAGGTGGTTGAAAACGAGTGAAAACTTAGATAGCTTGATTGGACACGTATAGCAAACGCTTTTTCTTCGGGTTTTCCCGCCAACCATGACCCCCGCCAAGCGCCAGGCCGCCTTCGACCAACTCTTCACCGAGCTCGCAAGGAAGTGCGCGAAGAGGCTCGGACTCTCCTACGCCGGGACGATCCGCAAGCTGCCGCCCCCCCCGCTCCCCGGCGAGGAGCAGGGCGAGACCCGCTACTATCTCAACGCTGTCGCAGGGGATTCCAGGGGCGGCCGACTGGTTGAGCTGGGCGGCGCGGCCGATGCCGCCCTTCGCAGGGCCGAGAGGTGGGCCAGGACGGGCGAGGGACGGAAGCCGGCACGTTAAAGCACTACGTTTGACTTGTCAATTACCTCGGGGCGTGCTCTCGTGCGCGCCCGATGAGTGCTGGAGAATCCGCCGAACCCGAGCTGCCGCGCACGCCGGCCAATGCCGGCCCGAGGGGCGCGGGGCCCGGCGCCTCAACGTTCACGCCCGCGGCGCGCTGGGTCGCGGAGCACCAGGTGAAGGTGCTCTGCATGGTGGTCGCCACGGCTGCGCCGATGGCCTCGCTGTGGCTCCTTGAGCGCGGCACGGCGCGGCTGCGGGAGGGGGTCTGGGCGTATTCGGTCGATGGCGCCGGGACCATCCACTACGGGCCCGTGAAGCCGGCCGACGCGCGGAGCGCGCTCTTCCGCGAGATCCTGCTGCAGGCGGCCCAGGCATGCCTGACCCGCAACCCGTCGGGCCTCTCCTACCCGGAGGTGGCGCGCCGGATCTTCGTGGGCGACAGCTGGAAGGCGCTCGAGGGAGACGTGCGCTCGGAGCTGCCGGAGCGAAAGAGGCTCAACCTCTACGACCACCCGGAGGTCGAGGGTATCGATGTCCTCGACGAGGGAAGCTCGCCGCGGTACCGGATCCGCGGCTTTGTCGTGCGCTCCGGCGCCGTCGAGGGACTGCCCTATCAGCCGCCCCCGGGGG